>NZ_JBIUWM010000011.1:0-107624 GCF_044743445.1 Pseudomonas sp. NPDC087615
CATGGCCAGAGCCAGCGCAGCAAATTTACCAAACTTCAGCATTTCCATCGTGAAACTCCTAATGAACCCCAGTGTGTTAAGTAAAACGTGTAGCGCCCGCTCACTTCAGGTAAGGGGACCAGGACGGTTCTCTGACTTCGCCTTGAGCGGTAGGAAGCGGGAGCCTAACGCGTCCATTAATGGACACGAGCATCAAGACTCCCCGGCCCTGCTGGCGGGTGGCGTAGATTACCATGGTGCCGTTGGGCGCAACAGTGGGTGACTCGTCCAGAGTGCTATCAGTGAGGATCTTTACACTGCCGCGCTGCAAATCCTGGGCCGCCACCTTGAAATTGGTGAAACCGTCCTGGCGATGGATCATCACCAAGGTCTTCTCATCAGCCGAAAGCTTCGGGTTGGCATTGTAGTTGCCAATGAAGGTCACACGCTCAGCACCACCGCCGCTTACGCTGGTTTTGTAGATCTGCGGCTTGCCGCCACGGTCCGAGGTGAAGTAGATGGTCGAGCCATCTTTGCCCCAGAACGGTTCGGTATTGATGCCAGGACCTGCGGTTACACGGGTGATCTGACGTGAAGCAAGGTTCATCACGTAGATATCCGGGTTACCGTCTTTGGACAGCACGAATGCCAGACGATCGCCATTTGGCGACCAGGCTGGCGCGCCGTTCAGGCCTTCGAAGTTGGTGATCTGCTCACGGCGACCGGTGTCGATGTTCTGCATGAAGATGCGCGGACGCTTCTGCTCGAACGACACGTAGGCGATGCGTTTACCATCCGGAGCGAAACGCGGAGACAGGATCGGCTCACGCGATTGCAGCAGAGTCACGGCACGGGCACCGTCATAATCCGAACGCTGCAGGGTGTAGCGAGTGTTCTTCTCGGAGAAGCGCTCCGCCGTCACGTAAAGCAGACGCGTCGAAAACGCACCCGGGATACCGGTGAGCTTTTCGAACGACTGGTCAGCGATGAAGTGCGCCATGTCGCGCAGTTGCTCAGTCGTACCGGAAACACTGCCGTCAGCGACTTTCTGCTCGGTGGCAACGTTGAACAGTGCCCATTGGACCTGCAGGCGACCGCCTGCCGGAGCGATGCTGCCGACCATCATGTATTGAGCACCTACCGCCTTCCAGTCACGGAAGATGATTTCGCTCGGCTGGCTTGGCTGACTGATCATGTTTTGCTTTGGAATCGGCGAGTAGTAGCCCGAGTTACGCAAATCGTTACCAATGATCTCAGCTATGTCGTCCGGCAGAACAGCACCGCCCTGAAAACCGAACGGCACTACAGCGATCGGGGTGGCCCGATCGCTACCGCTGGTGACCAGAATGTTCTTTTCATCAGCCATCGCGATCCCTGCCATGCAGCAGATCACGACCAGCATTCCTCGAAGAAGGTTTCTCACAAGGCTAGATCCTCAGGTGTGAATGTCATCTTGAATGAACGATACGGAGCGAAATCGCTCGGCTTCATTCCCTGCATTTCTGTCAAACGTCCAATATTCTTCACTGCCGCCACTGCCGAAGCATCGAACGGACCATCGCCACTGGACTTGGACACGTTGACCGTAGTCACCGTGCCGTCCGGCAACATGCCGATTTGCAACACGACCGTCATGCCTTTGCGCGCTGAAGGTGGGCGTGCCCAGCCTTCCGCTGCTCGCGCACGAATCAAGTCATCGAAACTGCCCGCGACTTCGTCACCCTGCTCATCAGGCAAGGCCTGCTGGCGCTGCGGCGTATCGGAAAGCAAATCTGCCAGGGCCTGAGCCTTTTTCTCTTCAGCAGATTTACGTGCCGCTTCCTGCGATTTCTTCTTCGCAGCATCGGCAGCCGCTTTCTTCTTCGCGTCGTCGGCGATTTTCTTCTTCGCCTCTTCAGCTTCAGCTTTCTTCTTGGCGTCTTCGGCGGCTTTCTTCTTCGCGTCTTCGACGATCTTCTTTTTGGCTTGTTCAGCGGCCGCTTTCTTAGCCTCTTCTTCAGCAGCCTTTTTCGCTTCTTCTTCGGCTTTCTTCTTGGCTATATCAGCCAATTGTTTCTCTTCTGCCTTCTTGGCTTCGGCGGTCTTCTTCGCTTCATCGGCTTTCTTGGCTTCATCAGCCTTTTTCGCCTCGTCCGCTTTTTTAGACTCGTCGGCCTTCTTGGCTTCCTCGGCCTTTTGAGCCGCTTCTTCTTTCTTTTGTTCCGCAGCTTTCACCGCTTCCTGCTCGACCTTTTTCTGTTCCATCTGCTCGACTTCGGTCTGGCGTGCGGCGGATTTCTTCGCCTCACCCGCAATCTTCTGATTGGTCTGGGTGGTTGCCTGACTTTTCGATTTCAGTTGATACAGGGTCGCCTGGACAATCGGCTTGGCCGGAGGCAGTTCCGGTGTGAAGGCAAAACTGACAAACAGCATGCCGAACACCAGCACGTGCAAGACAATCGCCCAGACACTAGGCCAGAAGAAGCTTTCCGAGGCGGACGGCTCTCTCTGTTGCCGCATCAGGGGGCCTCGGTAATCAAACCAACATTACCGACCCCGGCTTTCTGCAACCCGCCCATGGCGCCCATGACGGCACCATAGTCAACGGTTTTGTCGCCACGGATAAAGACCTGAGTACGCTTGCCGCCTTCGTTGCCGGCACGAATGATCTTGGTCACCGCATCGGTCATTTGCGGCAGGGTCATGGCCCTGTCCTGTTGCTTCTCGGTGTCGACTTCACTGCCAAGGTTCCAGTAGTAGGTCTTGTCAGCCTTGATCGAAATGGTCAGGACCTGGGTGTTGTTGTCCTGCGGCAAGGCTTCGCTGGAAACCTTGGGCAGATCAACTTTCACGCCCTGATTGAGCATCGGCGCGGTCACCATGAAGATGACCAGCAGCACCAACATCACGTCGATGTAGGGCACTACGTTCATCTCGGCAACCGGCTTGCGCTTTTTGCGAGCTCGAGCGATTAAAGCCATTGGAAATTACCTGCTTATTCTTCGCTGGTGTGCACTTTGCGGTGCAGGATCGCCTGGAATTCATCGGCGAAGGTGTAGTAGCGGCTCAGCAAGGTTTCGCTGCGTGCAGAGAAACGGTTGTAAGCAATAACGGCCGGAATCGCGGCGAACAGACCGATCGCCGTGGCGATCAAAGCCTCAGCGATACCCGGAGCCACCGTGGCGAGGGTCGCTTGCTGGGCGCTGGCCAGACCGCGGAAGGAGTTCATGATGCCCCAAACGGTACCGAACAGACCGATGTACGGGCTGACCGAACCCACAGTGGCGAGGAACGGCAGGCTCTGCTCCAGTTTCTCTTCTTCACGGGAGATGGCGACGCGCATGGCTCGGGCCACACCTTCCATCACCGCTTCAGGGTCGACACCTGGCTGCTGGCGCAGACGGGAGAACTCTTTGAAGCCGGCGCGAAAAATCTGCTCCACACCCGAATCCGGGTCCGGGTTGCTGCCCGCCTGACGGTATAGCTTGGACAGGTCGATACCCGACCAGAAGCGCTCTTCGAAGCTCTCCAGGGCACGTCGACCGGCACGCAGCAGGTTGCTGCGCTGAAAGATCATGATCCATGAGGTCACCGATGCGGCCACCAGAGTCAACATTACCAACTGCACCACGATGCTGGCATTGCTGACCAGGCTCCACATGGAGGAATGGTCGACGACGTTAGCTTCCACGCTTTATCTCCTGCTTTGAGTGTGTACCCGGGCCACCCGCGTCGGCAAAGGCCGCACGCAGGTCTTCGGGAAGGGCCCGGGGTTTCAAACTGTTAGTGCGCACACAGGCCACCAAAAACTGCCCTTCACAGAGCAGCACATTATCCGTAGCCCGCCTGACCTGCTGTTTAAAGCGCAGGCTGGCACGGTTCAATTCGATTACTTCAGCGCTTACCAGCAATTCGTCGTCCAGTCGCGCCGGCGCGTGGTAGCGCGCTTCGCTGGAGTGCACGACAAACAACAGGTCCTCCCCTGCCAGCTGCGATTGGGCAAAGCCCAGCTCGCGGAGCCGCTCGGTTCGAGCCCGTTCCATAAACTTGAGGTAATTAACGTAATACACGATGCCGCCCGCATCGGTGTCCTCGTAATAAACGCGACAACGATGTGCGAACGGCTCAAGCCCGTTTTGCGCGCGCATACTCTAGTGCTTACTCCTCAGGTTGCCAATCCGGCCAGGCAACTGTTTTTTCGTTGTTCAAAGGCTTTGCCGCAAAAGTACCGTCCTCTGACAGTACAAACCCTGAATAAATCGACAACAAATGTGTATTAATCGTCCACAGCATCGAGAAACTCGTCTACCACGGGCATCTCACCCATTCGTGACGGAACATTTAAACCGAAATGCAGGTACGCATGGCGCGTCACTACCCTGCCCCGCGGTGTGCGCATGATGTAGCCCTGCTGAATCAGGTAAGGTTCCAGCACATCTTCAATGGTGTGGCGCTCTTCGCTGATCGCGGCAGCAAGGCTGTCGATCCCGACCGGACCGCCATCGAACTTCTCGATCATGGTCAGGAGCAAACGCCGGTCCTGATGATCGAAACCGTGTTCGTCGACATCCAGCAGGTTCAGCGCCAGATCGGCAACCGATTTGGTGATATGCCCCTTGGCCCGCACTTCAGCAAAATCGCGCACCCGGCGCAGCAGGCGGTTGGCAATGCGTGGCGTACCACGGGCACGACGAGCAATTTCGAAGGCGCCTTCCGGATCCAGCGGCAGGCCAAGGATATTCGCCGAACGACTGACAATCGTCGACAGATCCGCCGTGCTATAGAACTCAAGACGCTGAACGATACCGAAACGGTCCCGCAGCGGGTTGGTCAGCATGCCGGCGCGGGTGGTCGCACCGACCAAGGTGAACGGCGGCAGATCAAGCTTGATCGAACGCGCCGCCGGCCCTTCACCGATCATGATGTCGAGCTGGAAATCCTCCATTGCCGGGTACAGCACTTCTTCGACAATCGGCGACAGACGATGGATTTCGTCGATGAACAGCACATCGTGCGGTTCAAGATTGGTCAACAACGCGGCCAGATCACCGGGGCGCTCAAGCACCGGGCCCGAAGTGCTCTTGATCGACACGCCCATTTCCTGGGCGATGATGTTGGCCAGCGTGGTTTTACCCAGCCCCGGCGGACCGAAGATCAGCGTGTGGTCGAGCGATTCACTACGGCCACGGGCAGCCTGGATGAACAGTTCCATCTGCTCGCGCACGGTCGGTTGGCCAATGTAGTCAGCCAGGCTGACCGGACGAATGGCCCGATCCTGGACTTCTTCGCGCTCACGCGGGCTATGCGCGGCAGCAATCAGACGATCAGCTTCAATCACTTAAATCATTCCCTTCAGGGCGCGGCGGATCATGTCTTCACTGCTCAGATTCTTGTCCTTGATCGCGGAAATCGCCTTGCTCGCTTCCTGCGGCTTGTAGCCCAGGGAAATCAGTGCGCTGACCGCATCGTTTTCGGCGGTATTGACCGGCGCCGGGCCGTCCGGCTGGTTCGGCACCAGGGCAAACATGGCCGGCGAGGTTTCCCAGGCCTTGAAGCGATCTTTCAGTTCGACCAACAAACGCTCGGCGGTTTTCTTGCCGACGCCGGGCACCTTGGTCAGCGCCGAAGTGTCCTGGGACTGCACGCAGCGGATCAATTCATCGACTTCCAGACTCGACATCAATGCCAGCGCCAGTTTTGGCCCGACACCATTGAGACGGATCAACTCGCGAAAAAAGTCTCGCTCACGCTTGCCGGCAAAACCATAGAGTAACTGCGCGTCTTCGCGTACGACCAAATGGGTGTGCAGGGTCAGCGGCTCACCGACCGACGGCAGGCGGTAAAGGGTGGTCATGGGCACTTCCAGCTCATACCCGAGGCCGTTTACATCCAGAATCAGGTGCGGCGGCTGTTTCTCAGCCAGGGTGCCGCGCAAGCGTCCAATCACGTTTCAGATCCTTGAGCGTTGGCCAGCCGTGGGCTAGCGACAGTCAGAGCGAAGAAGTCGGGCCGACAACACAGGCGCCAAACCTCTCACTCCGTAAATTTGATGCTGATGCTATCAGAGACGCAGGCGCCCGCCACGACTGCGTGCTGTTCCCAAGCCATGCGGCAACAGGCTGGAGCGGGTGTGCGCGTGACAAATGGCAATCGCCAGGGCATCGGATGCATCGATTTGCGGTTTGCTGGTCAGCTTGAGCATGTGCATGACCATCATCTGCACCTGCTCTTTATTCGCCGCGCCAGTGCCGACTACGGCCTGCTTGACCTGGGTCGCCGTGTATTCGGCAATCTCCAGACATTCTTCTGCGCCGGCGACAATCGCGGCTCCACGGGCCTGCCCCAACTTCAGCGCCGAATCGGCGTTTTTCGCCATGAACACCTTTTCGATGCCCATGGTGACAGGACCGTAGGTCTGAATGATTTCACGCACACCGCGATAGACGATTTGCAGACGCTCATGCAATTCGCCAGCACCGGTGCGAATGCAACCCGAGGCCACATAAATGCAGCCGCCGCGTCCGGTATCGCGAACAATGCCGTAGCCGGTGATACGCGAACCGGGGTCGATACCAAGAATTAAAGTCATAACGCCTGCAGATTCGGTGAAAACACGAATTTCAAAACGACGAATAACCAATATGGGAGCGGGCTTGCTCGCGAAAGCGGTGTGTCATTCAGCATTTAAATCTGCTGATACGCCGCATTCGCGAGTAAGCCCGCTCCCACATTCAAGCCTAGTCGCTCTTAACCGAGCTGAGCGGCCACGTCTTCCGGGATGTCCGCGTTGGAATAGACGTTCTGCACGTCATCCAGGTCTTCAAGCATGTCGATCAGCTTGAGCACCTTTTCCGCGCCGTCCAGATCCAGTTCAGCGCTGGTGGTCGGCTGCATGACGATTTCCGCGTCATCCCCCTTGAACCCGGCCGCTTCCAGCGCGTTTCGTACGGCGTAGAAGCTGGTGAACGAGGTGAAAACATCGATCGATCCGTCTTCGTGGGTGACCACGTCGTCGGCATCGGCTTCCAGAGCCGCCTCGGTCAACGCGTCTTCGTCAACGCCCGGCGCGAAGCTGATCTGCCCCTTGCGTTCGAACAGATACGCCACCGAACCGTCAGTACCGAGGTTACCGCCACATTTGCTGAACGCGTGGCGTACCGCTGCTGCTGTGCGATTACGGTTGTCGGTCATGCATTCAACCATCACCGCCACGCCGCCAGGGCCGTATCCTTCGTAGGTCAGCTCTTCGACGTTGTCCGCTTCGGTCGCACCGGCGCCACGCGCAACGGCACGATCGATGATGTCGCGGCTCATGTTCGCGCTCAGCGCCTTGTCCAGGGCCAGACGCAGACGCGGGTTGGAACCCGGATCACCGCCGCCCTGACGGGCCGCAACGGTCAACTCGCGGATCCACTTGGTGAAAATCTTGCCTCTCTTGGCATCCTGACGTTCTTTGCGGTGCTTGATGTTCGCCCACTTGGAATGACCTGCCATAACTCGCTCCGAATTCTCTTTGAAACGTCGCCCGCCGCGCACGTCGCGCAGCCAGCAAACAAAAAATCTCGACCTGCTTTCTACAGAAAGAAAAAAGGCGCATCCGAAGATGCGCCTTCAGGCCCGTCTTACTCAGCCTTTGGCGTTTCGCGCAAACGAATGTGCAGCTCACGCAATGCCTTGGCGTCCACCACGCCCGGTGCTTGCGTCATCACGTCGGCAGCACTCTGGGTTTTCGGGAAGGCGATCACTTCACGGATCGACTGGGCGCCGGTCATCAGCATTACCAGACGGTCCAGACCGAAGGCCAGACCACCGTGCGGCGGCGCACCGTACTTCAGCGCGTCGAGCAGGAAGCCGAACTTCTCTTCCTGTTCCGCTTCGTTGATACCCAGCAGACGGAACACCGACTGCTGCATTTCCTTACGATGGATACGGATCGAACCGCCACCCAGTTCGGTGCCGTTCAGCACCATGTCGTACGCGCGCGACAGAGCGCCAGCCGGGTTGGCTTCGAGCTCTTGCGGCGTGCACTTCGGCGCGGTGAACGGGTGGTGCAGCGCAGAGAAGCTGCCGTCGTCGTTTTCTTCGAACATCGGGAAGTCGACGACCCACATTGGCGCCCACTCGCAGGTCAACAGCTTCAAGTCGTGACCGAGCTTGATGCGCAGTGCACCCAGCGCTTCGCTGACGATCTTGGCCTTGTCGGCGCCGAAGAACACGATGTCGCCATCGACTGCGCCAACGCGATCGAGGATCACGTTCAGCTTGTCTTCCGGGATGTTTTTCACGATCGGCGATTGCAGACCTTCAACACCAGCAGCGCGCTCGTTGACCTTGATGTACGCCAGGCCCTTGGCACCGTAGATGCCGACGAACTTGGTGTAATCGTCGATCTGCTTGCGCGGCATGCTCGCCCCGCCTGGAACGCGCAACGCAGCGATACGGCATTTCGGATCGTTGGCCGGGCCGCTGAACACCTTGAAATCGACTTCTTTCAACTGATCGGCAACGTCGACCAGTTCCAGCGGGTTACGCAGGTCTGGCTTGTCGGAACCGTAACGACGCATGGCCTCTTCGAAAGTCATGTGCGGGAAATCGCCGAATTCCAGACCCAGCACTTCCTTGAACAGGTTGCGGATCATTTCTTCGGTCAGGCCCATGATCTCTTTTTCATCGAGGAAGCTGGTCTCGATGTCGATCTGGGTGAATTCCGGCTGACGGTCAGCGCGCAAGTCTTCGTCGCGGAAGCACTTGGCGATCTGGTAGTAACGGTCGAAGCCGGCCACCATCAACAGTTGCTTGAACAGTTGCGGCGATTGCGGCAGAGCAAAGAACGAACCGGCATGGGTGCGGCTCGGCACCAGATAGTCACGCGCGCCTTCCGGAGTAGCACGGGTCAGGATCGGTGTTTCCACGTCGAGGAAGCCGTTTTCATCGAGGAAGCGACGGATGCTGGTGGTCATGCGCGAACGCAGACGCAGCTTCTCGGCCATTTCCGGGCGACGCAGGTCGAGGAAGCGATAGCGCAGGCGGGTTTCTTCGCCAACGTCAGAAAACTCGTTCAGCGGGAACGGCGGGGTTTCCGACTCATTCAGCACTTCCAGTTCGTAGCCCAGGACTTCGATCATGCCCGACGCCATGTTGGCGTTGGTGGCACCGGCCGGACGCAGGCGAACCTTACCGGTGATTTTCACGACGTATTCACTGCGCACGCGATCGGCGGCGGCGAAGCTCTCGGCGCGATCCGGATCGAATACCACCTGAGCCAGACCATCACGATCACGGATATCGAGGAAAATCACCCCGCCGTGGTCGCGACGACGGTGAACCCATCCGCAAAGGGTAATTTCCTGGCCTTCCAGGCTTTCGTTCAGTTGGCCGCAATAGTGGCTGCGCATCATGGTAGTGGTTCGCTTCTCGTAATTCGAAATTCGGTGGAGATCCGGCCGCACTCAAGCATTGTGCGACTGACGGAAACTCACGCGTGTCGTTCGACCGGGGTTTGAACCCTAGTCAGATTTGTCGCCACCGGCCAGATTCTTCTTGGTTCCGGTCTTGAAATCGGTTTCGTACCAACCGCTGCCGCTAAGGCGAAAGCCGGGCATGGACAGCTGTTTCTTGAGCTCTGGCGCCTGGCAGGCAGGGCAGTCGACCAGCGGTGCCTCGCTGATCTTTTGAATGGCTTCCAACTGATGACCACAGGAAGCGCATTGATAATCGTACATCGGCATGGGGGTGTCTCGGCGATCAGATTGCCACCGCGAGCAGGGCTTTGCGGCGAAAGAGCGGGATTATATCCATTAAATGCGGCCTGTGCAGCCGTAAGACTGCACAGGCCGCGACCTCGTTTGCAACCACTGTGTCAGAGCGAATTGACCGGTGTTGTTTACTTGACCCCGTTCATGACGCACACCACTCGAACCAGAGCGCTGAAATTTTTCACGCCGCCATGACGCAGATGCACCTCACGATCAACGTGGGACAACAGCGAACTGATCGAACAACAATTGTCTGCGGCCATATTGCCGAGGATGTTCCAGTAAACCTGCTCAAGTCGCAGGCATGTCGCGTATCCGTTCAAACGCACGGATCGGGACAACGGCTGAATCAATGACATATCGAATTCGTTGACGAACGGATCGACTTTCAACTCATGTGGCAAGCCGACAATCCTGTCGCCCCGCCTGTCTCCCTCTACCATATCGGTGACACTCCTTTGCCATCTCTGCTTGTTTTCAAAGCCACATCCTGTGACTTCATAAAAGCGCAGACGCAAAGTTATATCCAGATGACTTGGTGACCATCACCGTAGGATAAGCCAACGACACAGGTACGAATCCGGACAGCACGCGAGCAGTCCGCAGACCTGCTCGCGTGCCAGGGTTATGCTTCGAGCAAAGCGCGCAGCATCCAAGCGGTTTTCTCGTGAACCTGCATGCGCTGGGTCAACAGGTCGGCAGTCGGCTCATCGCTGACCTTGTCGAGCAGCGGGAAGATACCGCGCGCGGTGCGGGTCACGGCTTCCTGCCCGTCGACCAATTGTTTGATCATGTCCTCGGCGCTTGGCACGCCCACCTCTTCCTTGATAGAGGAGAGACGTGCGTAAGTGGCATAGGCGCCCGGCGCCGGAAAGCCCAGCGCGCGAATGCGTTCGGCGATCAGATCCACGGCCAGCGCCAGCTCGTTGTACTGCTCTTCGAACATCAAATGCAGCGTACGGAACATCGGACCTGTGACGTTCCAGTGGAAGTTATGGGTTTTCAGATACAGCACGTAGGTGTCCGACAGCAGACGCGACAGTCCCTCGACGATGGACTTGCGATCCTCTTCACTGATACCGATATCGATTGCCATGTTTACCCCCTAACGGCGATTGAATTCATCCAACAGGTGCAGGCCCACTCTAGCAAGGCTGTCGCCAGCCCGCAGCCTCGAAAACCTGAACAGGCTGCGACAAAAAGACCGGTGCTGTGCCGCTGGCCGGGCTGATTTGAGTAGCAGCAGGCTTTGCTGTTAAATAGGCAGTGTGTCGCTACGCCCCATTTTTCGGGGTTTCGCGCATAGGCTGATGCCGTGTACGTGTCCACCGCCTCTTATTTTGTCCCGAAGCGAACCGTGCATCTTCAGCTCTTCCTTGTGAGCCGTTATAAAGTGAGCCATTCAAAATGTTGAAAATCGTCCACCTGCTAATGGGCGCAGCAGCATTGCTGCTGTCGTTCATACCCAGCTTGAAATCCGAAGCCGTTCCTTACCTGCAACAACCCGATGCACTTTACCTGGCCTTTTTCGGCCTGCTGAACCTGGTGATTGCTCCAGTGATTCCTTACTGGAACAAAGGCCCGCGCCAGCATCTGCAAAACCTGGTCAGTGCGCTTCTGGTGCTGACTGTCGTCCTGCAAACCTTGACCCTGATCGCGCCGATGCCCGTCATCGCCGGCCAACCAGCCGTGTTGTTCAGCCTGGTGATTGCCCTGACAGCCGTAATCCTGCACCTGGCCGTCAGCTTCTATAGATCTTCACCTGCCGCGGCGCCAACCAGCTACGACATGACCAACCGCGATACCGGCACCGTCAAGTGGTTCAACACGTCCAAAGGCTTCGGCTTTATCTCCCGGGATTCCGGCGATGATATTTTCGTGCACTTTCGCGCGATCCGTGGCGAAGGCCACCGCGTTCTGGTCGAAGGCCAGCGCGTAGAGTTCTCGGTGATGAACCGGGACAAGGGCCTGCAAGCCGAGGACGTGATCGCGGCTCTGCCGCGTCGCTGATCCAAGGCATAAAAAAACCGCGAACAGCTTGCTGTTCGCGGTTTTTTTTGCCCAACGAAAAGTGCCCACCTCAATAGTGCGGTGGTGGCGCTTCTTCTTCGAAAGAGCTGAACTGCCCGACCATTTCTTCCTGACGCTTGAGCAGTGCGGCCATCTGCAATTGCAGGCGCTCGACTACCCGTTGTTGCGCCACCAGCACGTCGTTCAACGCTTGAATGGTGTCATCCTGAAACGCCAAACGGCTTTCCAGATCGTTAACGCGTTGTTCCAGACTCATGCCTCAGCCCTCCACAAAGGTGAAATCATCGGTCAGCACGACACGCAATCGATCGCGAATAGCAGCTACCTCTTCGCTGCTATAAGGCGTGGCCGGGTGCTTGCCCCACACAGGCGCTGGCCAAGCGGCGTCATCGCGTTTTCGCACTATCACATGCATGTGCAACTGGCTGACCACGTTACCCAACGCTGCGACATTCATTTTGTCGGCATCGAACAAGTCTTTGAGCAACTCGGCCAATGCGGTGGTTTCCAACCAAAACTGCTGTTGATCGGCGACATCCAACTGAAACAACTCACTGATATCGTCACGACGAGGCACCAGGATAAACCACGGGTAGCTGGCGTCGTTGGACAGCAACAGCCGGCAGAGCGGAAAGTCGCCGATGGCAAGGGTGTCCTGTTGTAGTCGTGAATCTAAAGCAAACACTGCGCGCACTCCCGGCTGATCTACATAATTCAGCTTAGCGGCCTCGCCCGAGGGCGGCGCGCCAAGCGACAGACAGGCAGCATACCTGCGAATGCGCCCGTCTTCACGACGACAACGCCGCTGGACATTATCCGAACGCCCCGAGATGGGACATTTATCGACACCCTGCACCAGCACGGCCCCCGAATTGAAGAGCAGCACACAAAATGGACCGAAAATCCTGAAGCACTAGCGATCAACCTCAACCCGAACTGCATGAATCCGGTACAGCCTGTTAAATTTTTTGCACCAAAACCGCACAATGCGTCTACGCTCAGTGCGCAGGGCATCCGCAAAATACTCACCTGTGGGGTGAACCGGTAACGTTTTTGGTTGTCACGCGCTTGCAACGGCACGGCAACACCATAAGAACAATCGCGTCAAGCCCTGAGAACCGAGGGGCTTTTCGCCCAGTATTTATGAGGCTTTTACAGGTAAAAACAGGCGTTCAGAAAAAAAGCCACACCGAAATTGCGGTTTGTGCACGCTTGTTGCATTCGTACTCATATGGACTCTAAGCGCACCACGGGACGTGGGAGCCTTAAGACCAACAAAAACAGTGGCAAGGCTGCCCGATGGAGATTCAAGTGTTTTGCCAGGGACTCTTTTTTAGCGATGCAAAAGGCTAGAAAAACAGCGAAAAGTTGTCGGTCCGATTGCATCGGTACTGTGAATTTGCGACATCTACCCAGCCATCTGCGACAGTGTCGTAAAGAAGGTGAAAGGTTGGACTCGCAAGTATCGCCAACATTGTCAGCGTGATATAAGTTTGCGCCGACACAAAAAGAAAGAGCCGCCCAGATAATAAAACAGGTGGGACGGCAGTACTCTTCTAAAAACCAAAGGAGCAAATCACGATGCGCGTGATGAAGTGGAGCATGATCGCCCTGGCTGTTGCAGCAGGCACCTCGCAGTTCGCAATGGCGTCTTCCCAAGAGGAATCCAAGGGCTTTTTTGAAGATCAGAGCCTGAATGTTCACAGCCGTATGCTGTACATGAACCGTGATTTCAAAAACAACCCTAGCACTTCGCAAAGTTATCGCGAAGAGACTGGTCTCGGCCTACGTGCTACGTACGAGTCGGGCTTTACTCAGGGCACCGTAGGTGTCGGTGTAGATGCCTTGGCCAATGGCATGATCAAACTGGACAGCGGCCGTGGCCGTACCGGTAACGGCATGTTCGGTCGTGATAGCGAAGGCCGGCCAGAAGACACCCAATCGAAGGTTGGCGGTGCAGTTAAGTTCCGTCTGTCCGACACTGTCCTGAAATATGGTAACCAATACGTTGCCAGCCCTGTCTTCTCGACAGACGACAGCCGCTTGCTGCCAGAAGTTGCTACCGGCACCATCATCACTAGTAAAGAAATCAAAGGTCTGGAGCTGACCGCCGGTCGCTTCTCCGCTCTGAGCTCGCAGACTGGTATGGGCCGCGACAGCATCAACGGACCGCACAACCCAGGCCTGACCAGTGCCAACATTGCCGGCGCTACCTACCAGTTCACCGACAACTTTGTAGCTGGCGTGGCTGCTTCCGATGTAGATGACTACTTCAAGAAGCAATACATAAACGCTAACTACACCCTGCCGATCAACGAAGATCAGTCCCTGAACTTCGACTTCAACGGCTATCGCTCCAAGAGCCAGGGTCAAGAACTGAGCGGCAATGTTGACAACCGCATCTGGTCCCTCGCAGCTGCCTATAGCATCGGCGCTCACAAGTTCACCCTGGCTCACCAGCGCTCTACCGGTGACACCGGTTATGTTTACGGCGTTGACGGCGGCGGCACTATCTTCCTCGCCAACTCCATCCAATACTCCGACTTCAACGGCCAAGATGAGCGTTCCTGGCAGGCTCGCTACGACCTGAACATGAAAACCTACGGCGTTCCTGGCCTGAGCTTCATGACTCGTTACGTCCGGGGTGACAACATCACCACAGGCGCCGAAGAAGGTAAAGAACACGAGTTCGACTTCGAAACCAAGTACGTTATGCAAAGCGGTCCGGCCAAAGATCTGTCTTTCCGCTTGCGTAGCGCGATCTACCGTGCAAACTCCTCTTATAACGGCATCAACGGCAACGACAACAACGACACCCGCCTGATCATCGAATACCCGCTGAGCATTTTGTAATTCAGCGCTAGTTCGAAGACGGCAACAAAAAAACGCTCACCTGATCCAGGTGAGCGTTTTTTTTGTATCTGGTTTCATACAGTCTTTAATTGTTGCTAGTTAGATAGCAACCTAACAATGCAACACTGACGAAACCTTCAGGTTGTAACTCAGATGTTATTGCGGCGCCGTTTCCTGAACCACACGAATGACTCGCTGTGGAAACGGAATATCAATCCCTGCAGCCTTCAAGCGATCCCGTGATTGTTCGTTAAACATGAACATCACATCCCAGTAATCCGCGGTTTTAACCCACGCTCGCAGGGAAACCGTGATCGAACTGTCGCCCAAGGTCGAAATCACCGCCTGTGGCGCTGGATCTTGCAGAACACGCTCATCCTTGGCCAGATCCAGCAGCACCTGACGCGCCTGCTGCAGATCGGCTTCGTAATCCACACCCACATCGAACACAACCTTACGGGTTGGCTGACGGTTGGTGTTGGTAATGATGCCGTTCGACAGGTTGCCGTTCGGCAGGATGATGGTTTTGTTGTCGCCGGTCCGCAGCACGGTGTGGAAAATCTGGATGCTGTCGACCGTACCCGACACGCCTTGCGCCTCAATCCAGTCACCGATACGGAACGGACGGAACAGCAGAATCAGCACGCCGCCCGCAAAGTTAGCCAGGCTGCCCTGCAATGCCAGACCGATGGCCAGGCCGGCAGCACCGATGGCTGCAACAAACGAGGTGGTTTCCACACCGATCATCGAAGCGACGCTGACGATCAGCAGCACTTTGAGAATGACGTTGGCCAGACTACTGATAAAGCCTTGCAGCGCCAGGTCGGCGTTACGCAGAGCCAATAAGCCACCGAGCTTGCGCGTGACCTTGTTGATCAGCCACCAGCCGATGGCCAACGTGATCACTGCCAGTAGCACACGGCTGCCGTATTCCATGATCATCGGGATCCACGCTTGGGATACCCTGACCAGGTTGTCCACCTCAGCATTCAAATCCATGTTGTATCTCCTGATTTCCGGCTACGCGGCACGCAAAGAATAAGTAGCGCAAAGACCCGCCGGGGAAAATAAAATCCGAGTGAGAGAGGGTTTGCCCGCGAAGGCGGTGCCTCAGTGAACCTTATTGCTCAATGACACACCGCGTGCTTGAGCAAGCCCGCTCCCACAGATTGCGCGGATAGCGCTTAGTCGCGGAAGTTGTTGAACTGCAGCGGCATGCCGAATTCCTTGGCACGCAGAGCCGCGATGGCTTCTTGCAGGTCATCACGCTTCTTGCCGGTAACGCGCACCTGCTCGCCCTGAATGGCGGCCTGTACCTTGAGCTTGGCGTCCTTGATGTGGCCGACGATCTTCTTCGCCAGTTCCTTGTCGATACCTTCCTTGAGCACGGCATCCTGTTTCATCAGTTTGCCCGATGCGTAAGCGTCCTTGACCTCAAGACACTGCACATCGATCTTGCGCTTGACCAGGGCCAGTTTGAGGATCTCAATCATCGCCTCCAGCTGGAAATCGGCTTCAGCGGTCAGGTTGACGGTCAGGTCTTTTTCCTTGAACTCGAAGCTGCCTTTGCCTTTCAGGTCATAACGACGATCGAGTTCCTTCACGGCGTTCTCGACCGCGTTGGTGAGTTCGTGTTTGTCCAGTTCGGATACCACGTCGAACGACGGCATGTAATCTCTCCAATAAAAAGGCGCGCTCGATGAGGATCGAGCGCGCTTGGCTTGCGGTTAAAATCGGGCTCATTATAACGGGTCTTTTCTTACCGACACGGCGAGCCGCACATGCCTGCAACCAATCGAGCAAAAAACTGATGTCTATCCCTTGGCATGTTCTTGGCGCCGGCAGTCTCGGCACCCTTTGGGCTGCGCGGCTGGCTCGCGCTGGCTTGCCGGTCCGGCTGATCGTGCGGGACGCGATGCGCTTGCACAGCTATCAGGCAGCCGGCGGATTAACCCTCGTGGAACAAGGACAAGCCAAGACTTATGCAGTTCCCGGCGAAACGCCGGACAGCCCAGAACCGATCCGTCGCCTGTTGTTGGCCTGCAAGGCCTACGATGCCGAAAGCGCTGTCGCCCTGCTCGCCCCGCGCCTGGCGCCGGATGCCGAACTGATCCTGCTGCAAAACGGCCTGGGCAGCCAGGACGCTGTCGCCGCGCAAGTGCCGCAAGCACGCTGCATCAGTGCCTCCAGCACCGAAGGCGCGTTCCGCGATGGTGACTGGCGCGTGGTGTTTGCCGGCCACGGTTACACCTGGCTCGGCGATGCCGCTCACCCGGTAGCGCCGATCTGGCTGGATGATCTGGACGCAGCGAACATCCCCCATGAATGGAGCACCGACATCCTCACCCGGTTGTGGCGCAAGCTGGCGCTCAATTGCGCGATCAATCCGCTGACCGTGCTGCACAACTGCCGCAACGGCGGCTTGCAGGAGCACCACTGCGAAGTGGCCACGTTGTGCGCAGAACTGGCGGAGTTGCTTCAGCGTTGCGGCCAACCGGCAGCCGCCGACAACCTGCAACAGGAAGTGGAACGAGTGATCCAGGCCACCGCCGCCAATTACTCATCGATGTATCAGGACGTGGCCAACCAGCGCCGCACCGAGATCAGCTATCTATTGGGCCACGCCTGCAAAGTCGCCGCACGCCACCAATTGAATCTGCCGCACCTCAGCCAATTGCAGCATCGACTGGTCGCTCATCTGCGCAGCCTCGGATTGCCCAGCGACTGAGCAGCGGCTACGCTGGCCACTTGTTCCTTTGCTGCGATAAACCTGATGCCATTGCGCCAGCGCCTCGAAAACCTGCCCGTCGGCCAGAAACTGCTGGCCGCCCTGCTGGTGCTGTTGACCACTGTCTTGCTCGTCGCCAACCTGACTTTTATCAGCGCCGCTTATTACATCTCCCAGGAAAGCATGGCCCCGCAAGCCTTGCAGACCATCGGCCGGCTGATTGCCAACCCAAGTCTGGTCAGCGAAGCCCTGCAATCACCGCAGAGCGCCGAACGACTGCTCAAGGAGCTCGACAGCTATTCACCATTACGCGCCGCCGCCCTGTATGACGGCAATGGCGAACGACTGGCGCAAGTGCAGCATGGTGACAAGCTCAACTTGCCGGAACACGATCGGCACATCGAAGCCTGGCAACTGACCGAGTTTCGCAGCAATCAATTGATCACCCTGCCCCGCCCTGGCACTTCACCCGGTCATCTGTTGCTGGTGGCCAGCAGCGAATTGCCGATGGCGTTCTACACCGGCACGCTCACCGCGAGTCTCGGCATCCTGATTTTCAGTGTGCTGCTTTGGCTGGTGATTGCCCGGCAGATCAAACGCCTGATCACCCGCCCGATCCACGAACTTGAAGAACTCTCGCGCCAAGTCACCCGCGAAGAGAACTACGCCCTGCGTGCTTCGCGCGGTAACCACGACGAAATCGGCAGCCTTGCCGAGGCGTTCAACACCATGCTCTCGCGCATCGAAGCCCGCGAACAGCAGCTCAAACGCGCCCGCGACGACTCACAAGCCGCTTTCGATCAGGCCCAGGGGCTTGCCGAAGAAACCCGGCACACCAACCGTAAACTGGAACTGGAAGTCCAGGTGCGCAGCAAGATCGAGAAAAAACTCACCGGTTTCCAGAACTACCTCAACAGCATCATCGACTCCATGCCCTCGGCGCTGATCGCCCTCGACGAGCAGCTCTACGTCACCCAGTGGAACCAGGAAGCCAGTGCCCTGTCCGGCACGCGACTCGACGAAGCGCTGAACCAGCCGATCTTCCTGGCGTTCGAACCGCTCAAGCCGTTTCTGCCGCAGCTCAAGGAAACCGTCGAGCAACACACGGTAGCGAAAATCGAGCGCGTAACCTGGTTCAAGGACGACGAGCCCAAGCACTACGCCCTGACCTTCTACCCGCTGATGGGCGGCGCCGGGCGGGGCGTGGTGATCCGCATCGACGACATCACCCAACGCCTGTCGCTGGAAGAAATGATGGTGCAGTCCGAGAAAATGCTCTCGGTCGGCGGTCTCGCCGCAGGCATGGCCCACGAAATCAATAACCCGCTGGGCGCAATCCTGCACAACGTGCAGAACATCCGCCGGCGCCTGTCGCCGGACCTGCCGAAGAACCTCGAAACCGCCGAACAGTTGGGCATTGAACTCGACACGGTCAACCGCTACCTGCAGGGCCGAGAAGTCCCGAAATTGCTCGATGGCATTCAGCAGGCCGGTGCCCGGGCGGCGAAAATCGTCACCCACATGCTCAGCTTCAGCCGTCGTAGCACCCGACAACTGGCCCCGTGTGATTTGCCGGCGCTGATTGATCAAGCGGTGGAAATCGCTGGCAACGACTTCGATCTGGCCATCGGTTTTGACTTCAAGGGACAGGCGATCATCCGTCAGTTCGACCCTGCGCTCGGCCCGGTTCCAGGCACGGCCAACGAACTGGAACAAGTCCTGCTCAACCTGCTGAAAAACGCCGCGCAAGCGATTCACCAGCGCGAAGACGACAGCGAGCCGGGGCGAATCATTCTGCGTACCAAGCTCAATCCACCGTGGGCCGAGATTCAGGTCGAGGACAACGGCATCGGCATGAGCGAGAACGTGCGTAAACGCATTTTCGAACCGTTCTTTACCACCAAGGAAGTCGGCCAGGGCACAGGCCTTGGGTTGTCGGTGTCGTACTTCATCATCACCAATAACCACAAAGGGCAGATGGAAGTGCAATCGGCGCCGGGCCAGGACACCTGCTTCACCCTGCGCCTTCCGTTGGCCCAACCTGCGCCCATTGCGGCTGAAACCCATCAACTATCGAGGTAACCCATGGGCTTTCGCCTGTCGAAGATTTACACCCGCACCGGCGACACCGGCGAAACCGGCCTGGGCGATGGCCGCCGCGTGCCGAAGGATCACCCACGCATCGAGGCGATTGGCGAGGTTGATACGCTGAACAGTCAGGTCGGCGTATTACTGGCCGGCCTGATTGCCGAGCGCGAGACCTATCCGCGCCTGAGTGAACTGATCGAGGTATTGGCGCCTTGTCAGCATCGGCTGTTCGACTTGGGTGGCGAGTTGGCAATGCCGGAATATCAGGCGCTGAACGCAGCGGAAATCGAACGGCTGGAAACGGCGATTGACGTGTGGAATGAGGAGTTGGGGCCGCTGGAGAATTTCATTCTGCCAGGCGGTTCGATGTTGATCGCTCAGGCCCATGTGTGTCGAAGCCTGGCCAGGGGTGCCGAGCGACGCTGTCAGCATTTGAACGCAATTGAGCCGTTGGCCGGGGTTGGGCTGGCGTATATCAATCGGCTGTCGGATTTGTTGTTTGTCGCGGCGCGGTTGATTGCGCGGCGGCAGGGGGTGGCGGAGATTCTTTGGCAGCCTGCTGCAAAACCTTCAGGACAGTAGCGCCTGACCGGACGCCTTCGCGAGCAAGCCCCCAGGTGATTGCATTCCAATTAAAGGAACCCGATCAACTGTGGGAGCGGGCTTGCTCGCGAAGAGGCCAGCAGCATCACCACATATTTCAGCTCTCTGGCCAGAACGCCCGAATCCCCGCCACACCCTGAGCACCAACCCCCCAAGCCTTCTCCCGCTGCGCCGGACCAACGCCGCCGAGCAGGAACACCGGTTTGCTGCAACCTTCGATCAACGCCGAAGCCTGTTCCCAGCCCAGCGGCGGCGCATCCGGGTGAGTCAACGTCGGCTGCACCGGCGACAGGGTCACGAAATCCACCCCCATCTGCTCGGCCAGAGCCAACTCTTCTGCGCTATGGCAAGACGCCGCCAACCAACGCTGCGCCGGCAACGGGCGACCCGCCGCGGCGTATTTGCGCAACTGCGCAGAAGTGATATGCCAACCCGCAGACGGGAAATCACCGAGCCATTCGAACGGCCCTTTGATCATCAACTGCGCTTTACCGGCACACAGACCGGCGGCGTCTACCGCCAGATCGCGGTACTTCGGGTCATAGCCATTGGGCGCGCGCAACTGGATCAGCTTGATCCCGCCAGCAATCGCCTTCTGGATGCCGCGCAACAACGCCGCAGTTTCCAGGTCTTGCGGGGTGATCAGGTACTCAGCAGGCAACCGCGCCGCCGCAACGATCGGCTGGTTGGCGGCCGGGAACTCATAATTCGCCAGTTCCTTGGCGCTCACCCAGACCAATGGCTGGCCTTCGGCGCCATGGGGGTCGCCGCTGAAGCTCGAGACTTCCCAGACATCCAGCAACACCTGCTTATCTGGATAGTCATGGCGCACTTTGATCAATGGCCGGGCAGCGCCAACGACGATACCCAACTCTTCCTGCAGCTCACGGGCCAGCGCGCTTTCAACTGATTCGCCAGCCTCGACCTTGCCACCGGGGAACTCCCACAAACCACCCTGATGCTGGGTATCGGCACGGCGGGCGATGAGAATCTTGCCACTGTCGTCACGGATGACGGCAGCAGCGACGTGTACACGTTTCACGGGGTCAATTCCTCCAGTCCAGCCTTCTGCCATGCCTTGAAGGCCGGCCATTGGTAGACGGTTTCAACATAGGCTTCGTCAGCCGCGGGCAGCTTCACCTGATAGGTGCGCAGACGCACGGCAATCGGGGCGAAGAACGCATCGGCCAGGCTCACGCGGCCAAACAGGTACGGCCCTTCTTCGGTGGCGACAGCACGGCATTCGGCCCACAACGCGAGCATGCGTTCGATATCGACCTTCACCTCCGGCGGCACCGGGTTCAGCGGCGCATCGTGGCTCAGGTTGAACGGCATGTGGTTACGCATGGCGAAGAAGCCGCTGTGCATTTGTGCACAGGCGGATCGGGCCTGGGCGCGGGCCGCGATGTCGGTCGGCCAGAGTGACTCGGACGGGAACTGCTCGGCCAGGTATTCGGCAATCGCTAGCGAATCGGCGATGGTGCCGCGCGCGGTTTTCAGCAGCGGCACCTTGGCCGTCGGTGAATGCTTGAGCAGTTGCTCACGGGTGTCGGGCTTGCCGAGTTTGACCCGTTCTTCGCTGTAAGGCGCGCCGGTCAGTTCAACGGCCAGGGCGGCACGTAGCGACCATGAAGAAAGCAGTTTGTCGCCGATGATCAGGTGCATGGACATGGTTTTGGCGCCTTTTCGTCAGAGGAAAAGCTTTGGGACTTGTGGTGTCTGGACTGCCGTCTTCGCGAGCAGCTCACACCCGGCCATTGGATCAAGTCCGGTATTCGGCGTTGATCTTCACGTATTCATGCGACAGGTCGGTGGTCCAGATCGTTTCGCTGCAATCGCCGCGACCCAGCTCGATACGGATCGTGATCTCTTCCTGCTGCATCACCGCCGAGCCTTGCGCTTCAGTGTAGGTCTCAGCACGAGCGCCACGGCTGGCGATGCACACATCGCCAAGGAACACGTCGATCTTGCTCACATCCAGTTCCGGCACGCCGGCACGGCCGACAGCGGCCAGGATGCGACCCCAGTTCGGATCGGAGGCGAACAGTGCGGTCTTGATCAGCGGCGAGTGCGCCACGGTGTAACCGACGTCCAGACATTCCTGATGATTGCCGCCGCCGTTGACTTCAACGGTCACAAACTTGGTCGCGCCTTCGCCGTCACGCACGATGGCCTGGGCCACGTCCATGCACACTTCGAACACCGCTTGCTTGAGTTTGGCAAACAGTTCGCCTTCGGCACGGGTAATTTCCGGCAGAGCAGCCTGGCCGGTGGCAATCAGCATGCAGCAATCGTTGGTCGAGGTGTCGCCGTCGATGGTGATGCGGTTGAACGACTTGTTGGCGCCGTCGAGCATCAGATTTTGCAGCACGTCGCGGGCGACTTTGGCGTCGGTCGCGATGTAGCCGAGCATGGTCGCCATGTTCGGGCGAATCATGCCTGCGCCTTTGCTGATGCCGGTTACCGTGATGGTCACGCCGTCATGCTGGAACTGGCGGCTGGCCCCCTTGGGCAGGGTGTCGGTGGTCATGATGCCGGTGGCGGCCGCTTCCCAGTTGTTTTCGGACAGATCATCCAGCGCGGCTTGCAAGGCACCTTCGATTTTTTCGACCGGCAGTGGCTCGCCGATGACACCGGTGGAGTACGGCAGGATCTGATTGGCGTCGACGCCAGTCAGCTCAGCCAATCTGGCGCAAGTGCGCTCAGCAGCGGCCAGGCCTGGCTCGCCGGTGCCGGCGTTGGCATTGCCGGTGTTGGTCAGCAAGTAGCGCACAGCGTTCTGCACGCGTTGTTTCGCCAGGATCACAGGCGCAGCACAAAAAGCGTTCAACGTGAACACGCCCGCCACGGTCGAACCTTCAGCGCAGCGCATCACCACGACATCTTTGCGCCCAGGGCGCTTGATGCCGGCCGAGGCGATACCGAGTTCAAAACCGGCAACCGGGTGCAACGTTGGCAAAGGACCAAGACCAACAGCCATGAATGCGCTCCTTACTCAATGATGTCAGCACCGCCCATCGTTGGGACGGTGACTTGAATGGCAAAACGCCGCGACGGCAGAAGCCGGTCGCGGCGCGGGTATTTCAGCCGTTGTAACGGGTTTTACTGGATCTGCCCGTGGCAATGCTTGAATTTCTTGCCCGAACCGCAGTAGCACAGTTCGTTGCGGCCCAGCTTCTGCTCGTTGCGCACCGGGGCGGTGGCGAGGGCCACATCGACCTCTTCACCCAACGCGTCCGGTTGATCCAGACCAGGAGCTTCGGCATGTTCGAACTGCAAGCGGGCAGCCAGTGCTTCAGCTTCCTCACGCAGGCGTTGCTCTTCGGCTTCCGGATCTTCGCGGCGCACCTGAACGTGCGACAGCACGCGGATCGAGTCGCGTTTGATCGAATCGAGCAGCTCGGAGAACAGCGTGAACGACTCGCGCTTGTATTCCTGCTTCGGGTTCTTCTGGGCGTAGCCACGCAGGTGGATGCCGTGACGCAGGTGATCCATGGTCGACAGGTGATCTTTCCACAGATCGTCCAGCACACGCAGAACGATTTGCTTCTCGAAGGAGCGCAGTGCTTCGGCACCGGCCTGATCTTCTTTCTCGTTGTACGCGGCGATCAGCTCGTTCATCAGCTTCTCGCGCAGGGTTTCTTCGTACAGGTGATCGTCTTCATCGAGCCATTGCTGGATCGGCAGTTTCACCCCAAAGTCGCTGGCAAGCGCTGCTTCCAGGCCGACCACGTCCCACTGCTCTGGCAGCGATTGCGGCGCAATGTGGGCGCTGATGGTCGCGTTGAGCACGTCCTGACGGAAATCGGCGATGGTTTCACCGATGTTGTCGGCGGCCAGCAACGTGTTACGCATGTGATAAATCACTTTACGCTGTTCGTTGTTGACGTCATCGAACTCGAGCAATTGCTTGCGAATGTCAAAGTTACGCCCTTCAACCTTGCGCTGCGCCTTCTCGATCGCGTTGGTCACCATGCGGTGCTCGATCGCTTCGCCCGGCTGCATGCCCAAGGCTTTCATGAAGTTCTTCACCCGGTCAGAGGCGAAGATGCGCATCAGGCTGTCTTCCAGCGACAGGTAGAAGCGGCTGGAACCGGCATCACCCTGACGGCCGGCACGACCACGCAACTGGTTGTCGATACGGCGGGATTCGTGACGCTCGGAGGCGATGACCTGCAAGCCGCCGGACTCCAGCACTTGCTGGTGACGCTTTTGCCAGTCGGCCTTGATCTGGGCAATTTGCTCAGGGGTCGGGTTTTCCAGCGAAGCGACTTCAACTTCCCAGTTACCGCCCAACAGGATGTCGGTACCACGACCGGCCATGTTGGTGGCGATGGTCAGTGCACCCGGACGACCGGCCTGAGCGATGATCTCGGCTTCTTTTTCGTGGAACTTGGCGTTCAGAACCTTGTGTTCGATGCCTTCCTTCACGAGCAGTGCGGACATGTGCTCGGAGGTTTCGATGGTGGCAGTACCCACCAGCACCGGACGGCCAGCGGCCATGCTTTCCTTGATGTCCGCCACGATAGCCGTGTATTTCTCTTCGGCGGTGAGGAATACCAGGTCGTTATAGTCTTTACGCGCCAACGGTTTGTTCGGCGGAATGACCATGACTTCCAGGCCATAGATCTGGTGGAACTCGAATGCTTCGGTGTCGGCGGTACCGGTCATGCCGGACAGCTTGGTGTACAGACGGAAGTAGTTCTGGAACGTGGTCGAGGCCAGGGTCTGGCTTTCGGCCTGAATATTCAGGTTTTCCTTGGCTTCGATGGCCTGGTGCAGGCCTTCGGACAAACGACGGCCCGGCATGGTACGGCCGGTGTGTTCGTCGACCAGTACGACCTGGCCGTCCTGCACGATGTATTCAATGTTGCGATTGAACAGCTTGTGCGCACGCAGACCGGCATAGACGTGGGTCAGCAGGCCCAGGTTATGCGACGAGTACAGGCTCTCGCCTTCAGCCAGCAGGCCGACGCGGGTAAGCATGTCTTCGATGAACTGGTGGCCGGCTTCGTTGAGTTCGACCTGACGGGTCTTCTCATCGACGGTGTAATGGCCAGCCTTGGTGACTTCGCCTTCGACTTCTTCAACGTGCAGTTCCAGTTGCGGGATCAGTTTGTTGATCTCGATGTACAGCTTGGAGCTGTCCTCGGCCTGACCGGAAATGATCAGCGGGGTACGCGCTTCGTCGATAAGGATGGAGTCGACTTCGTCGATCACGGCAAAGTTGAGTTCGCGCTGGAATTTTTCTTCCATGCTGAACGCCATGTTGTCGCGCAGGTAGTCGAAACCGAATTCGTTGTTGGTGCCGTAAGTAATGTCGGCAGCGTAAGCAATGCGCTTTTCTTCCGGCGGCTGGAACGGCGTCACGACGCCGACAGTCAGGCCGAGGAACTCATACAGCGGACGCATCCAGTTGGCGTCACGGCGGGCCAGGTAGTCGTTCACCGTCACAACGTGCACGCCCTTGCCGGACAGTGCGTTGAGGTAAACACCCAGGGTAGCCACGAGGGTTTTACCCTCACCGGTACGCATTTCGGCGATCTTGCCTTCATGCAAGGTCATGCCACCGACGAGCTGTACGTCGAAGTGGCGCATGCCCATGATGCGCTTGCCGGCTTCACGAGCAACCGCAAAGGCTTCTGGCAACAGCTTGTCGAGGGTTTCCCCTTTGGCGATGCGGGCCTTGAACTCATCGGTCTTGGCGCGCAATTGATCGTCCGAAAGGGCCACCATTTGCTCTTCGAAGGCATTGACGAGCTGCACCGTCTTGAGCATGCGTTTGACTTCACGCTCGTTCTTGCTTCCAAAAAGTTTCTTTAACAAAGGCGCAAACATATCGGCAGGATCTTCCACACTAAAGGGATGGAGGGCGGCCCCGTGAGTCGCCCGTGCAGCCCTCATGGCCGCATGCGAACGAGCATTCTACCCGGAAACGGTGGTGAGGAAAGTGGCGATGTTCCACGATGCTGGCACTGCGCTTTGACGGGGCTCACTTAAAATAGGGGCGTTTTGCTCAACTTCAAGTCACACAGAAAAGAAGTTAGTCGTTGATTTAATGGGCAAAGCAATTGCAAAAGCAATGGGCGAGTGATTTCGCTGCTTTCTGCTACCATGGCGCTTCTGTTACTTCAGGTGTTCGATCATGGCATTTCGCCCTCTTACGGCCAGAGCACCCGCCGTTCTACTGCGCGAAGCCAAGCCGCTCAAAGCCATCCTCGGCCATGCCCAACGTTTGGGTCATCTGCAGCGTCTACTTGAAAGCCAACTGCAACCCGCTGCCCGTGAGCACTGCCATGTCGCTTCGTGGCGTGAAGGCAGTCTGTTGCTGATTGTCACTGACGGCCACTGGGCCACACGTCTGCGTTATCAGCAAAAGCGTCTGCAACGGCAATTACAAATGTTCGACGAGTTCGCCAGCCTCACGCGGATTCTGTTCAAGGTGCAGCCGCCAACGGTTCAGCGCGGTGCGACCGGGCATACCATGGATTTGTCGACGGATGCAGCCGCGACGATTCAGGCGACGGCGGACGGGATCACTGATCCGGGGTTGCGCGCAGCGCTGGAGCGCCTTGCCGCGCACGCCAAAGCCAAGACCTGACATCGATCTAATGGGGGAGCGAGCGAGTCCGCTCCCACCGTTTGATCAGCGGCGTTTACTGCCGCCGAGCAGGGAGCCCATCAGGCCGCGTACCAGTTGTTTGCCCAGGTTGTTGGCAGCCTGGCGCATGGCTGATTTCAACGCCTGCCCTGCCGCCGTACCAAGAAACTCCCCCGCCCTATCGGCCAGACTAGGCTCTTGCACGGCAGGCTTGCCCGCCGGTGTTTCAGCCTCCGGTGCCAAGCCTTTACGCCCCATCAGAATTTCATAAGCCGACTCCCGATCAATCGGCTTGTCATACCGCCCCTTGAAGGGGGAGCCGGCTATCAGCATCGTGCGCTCGGTGTCTGTCAACGGCCCGATTCGTGACTGCGGCGGCGCGACCAGCACGCGCTCAACCATTTCCGGCGTGCCCTTGTCCGCGAGTGTGCCGACCAGCGCCTCGCCGATACCCAACTCAGTCAGCACCGACAAACTGTTGAACGCTGGGTTGGGCCGGAACCCGTCCGCCACTGCGCGCAGGGATTTCTGCTCTTTGGCGGTGAAGGCGCGCAAACCGTGCTGGATGCGCAAACCAAGCTGCGCCAGCACATCATCCGGCAAGTCAGCCGGTGATTGGGTGACGAAATACACCCCAACCCCTTTGGAGCGAATCAACCGCACCACTTGCTCCAAGCGCTCCTGCAAGGCCTTGGGCGTGTCGCCGAACAACAAATGCGCCTCATCGAAAAACAGTGCCAGCAGCGGTTTATCAGCGTCGCCGCGCTCCGGCAGTTGTTCGAACAACTCGGCCAGCAGCCACAGCAAGAACGTCGCGTAGACCTTCGGCGCCTCATGCACCAGACGGCTGGCGTCAAGCAGATGAATGCGCCCACGGCCATCGGCGGCCGGTTGCAGGATGTCTTCGAGTTGCAGCGCCGGCTCGCCAAACAACGCCTCGGCGCCCTGCTGTTCCAGGGTTGCCAGCCGACGCAATAGCGCCTGACTGGAACCTGTGGTCATCAGCGCGGCGTCTTCACCCAACATTTGCGGATTGTCTTTGAGGTGATTGAGCAGCGCTTTCAGGTCCTTCAGATCCAGCAGCAACAGCCCTTCACGATCCGCGACTTTGAACGCGGCATACAGCGCCGCTTGTTGGCTGTCGGTGAGTTCCAGCAGGCTGCCGATCAGCAGCGGGCCCATTTCACTCAGCGTGGTGCGCAGCGGATGACCCGACTCGCCGTGGATGTCCCACAACGTCACCGGATAAGCCTGCGGTTTGTAGTTGAGCCAAGGCATCCCGGCAATGCGCTCGGCGACTTTGCCCTGCGGGTTGCCGGCAGCACCGAGACCGCACAGATCACCCTTGATGTCGGCAGCGAATACGGCGACGCCCGCGTCACTGAAGGCTTCGGCCAGACGCTGCAAGGTGACGGTTTTACCCGTGCCGGTCGCGCCAGCGACCAGCCCGTGTCGATTCGCCAGACGCATGGCCTGGGCGATCGGTTGCCCCGCGAGATCGGCGCCGATTACGAGTTGCGATGAGTCAGGCATTTTGTCACCCGTTGGTTAATCTTTGATTCTGCATGGCCGATAAAGAAAGGTGAGAACCCGACCAAAAGTCAGGACAGACATTTCCCTAAGGAGAGACGGAAATATCAGCTTACTTTCATCCTTGCCCATTTAGCGCGCTGCTATAAAAGCACGCCTTGGACATTAAGACCTTAGCGGAACCCCAAGCCATGAACAAAAATCTGCGCTTCAGCCATAAAATTTTGCTTGCCGCCGCCCTCATCGTCATTGCCGCCTTCGCCTCGTTCACGCTGTATAACGACTGGCTCCAGCGCAATGCGATTCGAGATGACCTGAACAATTACCTCAACGAAATGGGCGAAGTCACCGCCGGCAATATTCAAACGTGGCTCAGCGGCCGCATTCTGCTGGTCGAGAACGCTGCCCAAAACATCGCCATCAACCCCGAGCCCGCCAATGTCGCCAGTCTGCTGGACCAGAAGGCCCTGACCTCGACGTTTATGGCCACCTACCTGGGCGATGCTACCGGTCATTTCACCATCCGCCCGGATGTGAAGATGCCGGACGGTTTCGATCCACGGGTTCGCCCTTGGTACAAAGGTGCCGAGAGCAGCAGTACCCCGACCCTGACCGAGCCCTACATTGACGCGGCCACTGGCCAACTGATCATTTCCATTGCCACCGCCTCGAAAAAGGCCGGCCAGAGCGTCGGCGTGGTTGGCGGCGACTTGAGCCTGCAATCGCTGGTCGACACCCTCGCCGCCCGAGACTTCGACGGCATGGGTTATGTGTTCCTGGTCAGCGCCGACGGCAAGATCCTCGTGCACCCGGACAAAGCGCTGGTGATGAAATCGCTGAAAGAAGCGTATCCGCAGGACACCCCGCGCATCAGCAGTGACTTCAGTGAAGTCACCGTCGATGGCAAAACACGCATCGTCACTTTTGCCCCGATCAAAGGCCTGCCGTCGGTGAACTGGTACATTGGCTTGTCGGTGGACAAGGACAAAGCCTTCGCGATGCTCAGCGAATTCCGCGCCTCGGCAGTCATTGCGACGGTTATCGCGGTAGCCATCATCATTGCCCTGCTCGGCATGCTGATCCGTATCCTCATCCAGCCGCTGCACGTCATGACCCGCGCCATGGAAGACATCGCCGATGGTGAAGGCGACCTGACCAAACGCCTGACCATCGTCAATAACGATGAGTTCGGTATCCTCGGCACCGCGTTCAACCGCTTCGTCGAGCGCATCCACCGCTCGATCCGCGAAGTGTCGTCGGCCACAGGGCAAGTCAACGAAGTCGCGCTGCGCGTGGTCGCCGCGTCGAACTCGTCGATGTACAACTCTGATCAGCAAGCTTCGCGCACCAGCAGTGTCGCCGCCGCGATCAATGAGCTAGGTGCCGCGGCTCAGGAAATCGCCCGCAATGCCGCGCAAGCCTCGAATCAGGCCAGCGACGCCCGCGGTCTCGCTGAGGACGGCCAGCAAGTGGTGGATCGCAGCATCAAGGCGATGAATCAACTGTCGAGCATGCTCAGCGCATCGAGCAGCAACATTGAGTCGCTGAACAGCAAAACCGTGAACATCGGCCAGATTCTCGAGGTGATCACCAGTATTTCCCAGCAAACCAACCTGCTCGCGCTCAACGCGGCGATCGAAGCGGCGCGTGCCGGTGAGGCCGGGCGTGGTTTTGCCGTGGTGGCGGATGAAGTGCGTAACCTGGCACACCGCACCCAGGAATCAGCGCAACAGGTGCAGACCATGATCGAGGAGTTGCAAGTCGGCGCCCGTGAGTCGGTGAGTACCATGAGTGACAGCCAGCGTCACAGCCAGGACAGCGTGGAAATCGCCAATCTTGCAGGCGAGCGTCTGAACAGCGTGACCCAGCGCATTGGCGAGATCGACGGGATGAACCAATCGGTGGCCACCGCGACCGAAGAGCAAACCGCCGTGGTCGAGTCGATCAACGTGGACATCACCGAGATCAACACGCTGAACCAGGAAGGCGTTGAGAACCTGCAGGCGACGTTGCGTGCCTGTTCGGACCTGGAGCAGCAGGCTTCGCGGTTGAAGCAGTTGGTGGGCAGTTTCCGCATTTAAGATCAAAAACCTCACCCCTGGGTGTGAGAGGAAAGGGCGCTGATCTTCAAGCGTTTCAAACCTGAGTTCGGCTCAAACTTTCTGGTCGATGTATCAAGCCCAAACACTTCGCGCAGCCCTCTCCTTCTGGGATAGGGCTGCGCTTCGTTGCACCGCACAAATCCCGACCGAACATCTATTGTGGATAAAGGTCAACCAAGGGAGAGCAACGCTGCGGAGGGACGGTCACCGTGCACATCGCCGACATCACCATGTTCTACGCCCCGGCCAGCGGTGGCGTACGCACTTATCTTGACGCCAAACACCGCCGGTTGGGCGTCAAACCCGGGACTCGTCACAGCCTGCTGATCCCTGGTGCGCATTTCGGCGAAAACGATGGTGTTTACACGGTTCCCGCTCCCGCCCTGCCCTTTGGCAAGGGTTACCGCTTCCCCGTGCGTTTGGCCCCTTGGCGAAACGTCCTGCAGGACTTGCAACCCGATCTGATTGAAGTGGGCGACCCGTACCTCACCGCATGGGCCGCACTGGATGCCCGGCGCCAACTGGATGTACCGGTGATCGGTTTTTACCATTCCGACCTGCCGCTGCTGGCCAGTAACCGCATGGGACATTGGGTTACGCCCAACGTCGAGGCCTATGTCACCAAGCTCTACGGCAACTTTGATCGGGTACTGGCGCCGAGCCAGGTAATGGCTGACAAGCTGACTGGCCTGGGGGTGCGCAACGTTTTCGTGCAACCGCTGGGCGTTGACCTGCAAAATTTCCACCCGGGCGCCGCAGATCCAGGCCTGCGCGCTGAACTGGGGATCGACGAAGACACGCACCTGCTGATCTTCGCCGGGCGCGGCTCGAAAGAGAAAAACCTGCCGGTCCTGCTCAAATGCATGCAACGCCTTGGCCCGCGCTATCACCTGCTGCTGGTGGGTTCATCGATGCCCGCAGTGGTGCCGGACAACGTCAGCGTCATCAATGAATTCTGCCCGGCGCCGACCGTTGCCCGGCTGATGGCCAGTGCCGATGCCTTGGTGCATGCCGGCGATCAGGAAACCTTCGGTCTGGTGATCCTCGAAGCCATGGCCTGCGGTATTCCGGTTGTGGCGGTGGCGGCCGGGGCTTTTCAAGAGATCGTGCCAGAGTCCTGCGGCCTGCTGTGTGAGCCGAACAACCCACAAGCCATGGCCAACGCCGTGCGCGAGTTGTTCAGTCGCGACAGCGCAAGACTTGGCCTACAGGCGCGCCAACATGTCGAACGGCATTACGCCTGGGATACCGTGGTCGACAGTTTGCTGAGCCACTACCGCGCCGTCCTCGGCCACGTAACGCGGAAGGTGGCCAATGGCTGATTCCCTGAATCGCCCCGCCGTACTGCTGACGCTGCACGACGTGGCCCCCTCGACTTGGGCGGATTACCGACCTTTTGTAGAAGCAGTCGATGCTTTAGGCAATGTGCCGATGACCTGGCTGGTGGTGCCGGATTTTCATCGCCACGACGCCCTCGACGCTCACCCGGACTTTCGTCGACTGCTGAGCACCCGCCTCGCCCGCGGCGATGAACTGGTCCTGCACGGTTATTTTCATGATGACCAGGAACCTTACCCGACCACGCCACGCGATTGGTTCATGCGCCGTCTCTATACCCATGAGGGCGAGTTCTATCGTTTATCCCACGACGCCGCGCTCGCCCGCCTGCGCACCGGCATAGAACTGTTCCAGCGCTACGAATGGCCGCTGCACGGCTTCGTTGCCCCAGCCTGGTTGATGAGCGAAGGCACGCGAGAAGCTCTGCGCCAATTGCCGCTGCGCTACACCAGCGATCCTCAGCACCTTTATCATTTGCCGGACTTCACCCCTGTCGATGCGCCGGGGCTGGTGTGGAGTGCGCGCAGCGCCTGGCGTCGTGGTCTGTCGAAGATGGTCAGCGATCAGCGCGAACACCGCTGGCGTCACGCCCCAGTGATTCGTCTAGGCTTGCACCCGGTGGACATGCGTCATGGCTATTCCCGCAATTACTGGCTCAATACCCTCCAGCGGCTGCTGGCGGCAGGACGAGTGCCGATGACCAAGGTGAACTGGCTTGCACAACAGCGCGGTCAACGGGAACGCGCCGCATGAGTCGCGGCCTTGTGTTGTTGCTTGGTCTGCTCGCAGCCGCGCTGATCCCACTGCTGCTCGGTGGCAGCGGGATCTGGGCGCGCTTGCAAAACTTTCCGCTGCAATGGCTGCTGATCATGTTCGCCATGATTCTGCTTTGCTGGGGCATCAACACCCTGCGTCTGCGCTTATTGCTCGGCGATCAGCGTAATCGCATCACGCCGATGAAGAGCCTGGGCGTGGTCATGGCCGTTGAATTTGCCTATTGCGCGACACCGGGCGGCAGCGGCGGCCCCCTGACGATCATGGCACTACTGGCCCGCTACGGCGTGCGCCCGTCCCGCAGCAGCGCCGTGTTTGCCATGGATCAGTTGAGCGACCTGCTGTTCTTTCTGTGCGCCTTGAGCGGCATTCTGATCTACGCCGTGTTCCAGCACCTGAGTGATCGTCTCGAATGGCTTCTGATCGTCAGCGCCGTATCGTTGTTCGGTGGGCTGTTCAGTTGCGTACTGCTGGCACGTTACCACCGCCCACTGATTCGCCTGAGCGGACGGCTACTGGCCAGAATGAACGTGCCCGCCAGCACTCGCCGTCGCTGGACGCGCAAAGTGCTGCACTTTCTCGCCGACTTCATCAATGCACTGAAGTTGCCCTGGCAGACGTTGAGCAAAGTGTTCGCCCTCACCTGCGTGCATTGGCTGCTGCGCTACAGCGTGCTGTATCTGGCGTTGCGTGGACTGGGCGCGGACTTGCAGTGGGCCTGGAGTTTTCTGGTGCAGATGCTCTCGCTGGGCGCCGGACAGCTCAGTCTGTTGCCTGGTGGCGCGGGCGCTGCGGAGTTGACCTCGGCGGCACTGTTGGCGCCAATGGTGGGAAAATCCACCGCGGCGGCGGCCATTCTGATCTGGCGGGTGGTGACGTACTACTTTTATCTACTGGTCGGCGGTCCGGTGTTTCTGTTGATGTTCGGCAGACCACTGCTCAAGAAGCTGATGAAGGCGCGGCAGGCCTCTTAGGCCCATCCTGCTCTTCTTTTATTTGCTCCCACAACTCGGCGGCGCCGGGAAACTCCGTCCCATCCTCCTCCCTCATGTCATCCGGGTCATAACGGCTCAAACAACCTTCCCCCAAGGTGGCGGGCGCTTTGGAAGTGGCTTTGTCCAGTGGATCGCTCATGGCATTTCCTCAAGGGCTGAAACGGCGAAGGGCCTGGAGCGATTGAACGCCCAGGCCCTTTGATATTCAAGCATGCGTGAGTTCGATCAGAACACCACAGTCTTGTTGCCGTGCACCAGCACTCGGTCTTCCAGGTGATAACGCAGGCCACGCGCCAATACCATCTTCTCGACGTCACGACCGAAACGCACCATGTCTTCGATGCTGTCGCTGTGGCTGACGCGGACAACGTCCTGCTCGATGATGGGACCAGCGTCCAGCTCTTCGGTCACGTAGTGGCAGGTCGCACCGATCAGCTTCACGCCGCGCAGAGAGGCCTGGTGATACGGTTTGGCGCCCACGAACGACGGCAGGAAGCTGTGGTGAATGTTGATGACCTTGTGTGCGTATTCACGGCACAGTTCCGGCGGCAGGATTTGCATGTAGCGCGCCAGCACCACCACTTCAGCGTCGTGCTGTTTGACCAGACGCGACACTTCGGCGAAAGCCGGTTGCTTGTCCTGTGGATTGACCGGGACATGGTAATAAGGAATGCCGTGCCACTCGACCATACTGCGCAGGTCGTCGTGGTTGGAGATGACGCAGGAGATTTCGCAGTCCAGTTCGTCGCTGTGCCAACGGTGCAACAAGTCAGCCAGGCAATGGGATTCGCGGCTGGCCATCAGCACAACGCGCTTCTTCTGCTCGGTGTCAGTGATGCGCCAGTCCATCGAGAACTCTTCGGCGATCGGCGCAAACTTCTCGCGCAATACATCAATACCGAACGGCAGCGAATCGGCACGAATCTCGTGACGCATGAAGAACCAGCCGACCTGATTATCCGAGTGGTGGCTTGCTTCAGTGATCCAGCCATTGTGGGCTGCCAGAAAATTACTGACTTTGGCAACAATGCCAACGCGGTCCGGGCAAGAAATCACCAGCCGAAAAGTGCGCATGAGGGGGAACTCCAGAACTTCGCAAAGGCCGCCATTCTAGCGACTGCGCAGGAAAACTGCAGTATTGATGAACGCAGGCATGGACGCGGCCCCTGACGCACATTTTTGTGCGCAGGGCGATCATTGTTTGATCAGATAACTGTGAATATCCGTGATGACTGCATCACATTATTTAACTGAACATTCAATCCGCGGCTAAATCCCGTAACTAATTTAAATAAAAACGCCGGTTAAATGTTTACTTGATGAAACAGCCTGACTATTATTGCGACACTGTCCCCTGCCATTCAGCACTTTACTAAGGTAGTAATCATGTCCTTGATCAACGAATATCGCGCCACCGAAGAAGCTATCAAAGAGCTGCAAGCCCGTTTGAAGAACCTGTCCGAAGACGACAAACTGCAAGCCGAGCTGGAATTCGAAGGCAAGCTGCGCACCCTGATGGGCGAATACTCCAAATCCCTGCGTGACATCATCGCGCTGCTGGATCCGGATTCGAAAACCAAAGCCCCACGCGGCGGTGCAGTAAAAACTACCGGCACCAAGCGTGCTCGCAAAGTTAAACAATACAAAAACCCGCACAACGGCGAAGTCATCGAAACCAAAGGTGGCAACCACAAGACTCTGAAAGAGTGGAAAGCCAAGTGGGGCGGTGACGTGGTTGAAGGCTGGGCTACCCTGCTGGGCTAAGCCGCAACGCCCGTTGCAGAACGATCTGCGACGAAAAAGAAACGCCAGCGAGTGCTGGCGTTTTTTTATGCCCGGCATTTAGCCCCGGCATGTTCGATTTCAAAGATTCAAACGTTTGCGTAATGCCTGGACATAATTGTGCCATTCATCAAGCACGGCTCTGTGCATCGGTGTGGCATTAAGCGTCCATTGCTCTGCGCTCTCTGTAAAAGATTGCAAGGTATTCGGTGCGCCCCATTCCGGCTCGGACAAACGCTGTTGACAAAATATTCTCCAGCGCTCCTGTTCTTCAAAAGTCAACGTTTCAGGAAAGTTGCGTGCTCGATATCGAAAGAGTAATTCAGGCAAACGTTCATCATCGAAAGGCCATTGCTCTTGCGCTAATTGAGCAGGATCGGCCGCTCTCACTTGCTCACATAGACGCCGGTCGCGATCACCGATAAATCCATCGTACAACTGCTGTTCCGGATCCTCGCTGGGCGTGAAGTCTTCACCGGTATAAATCGCCGCCACTTTATCTTTCCAAACTTGTTGTGCGTCAGTTAGTCGCAGCGCTCGCATCTGATAAAGCGCCATGTCCAACCCCAACCGTTGCTGATCCTGCGCACGCAATACCGACAGTGGCGCCACCACCGGGCAACGGTTGATATGAATCAGCTTGAGCGGCACTGGCAACTCACCTTCCAGCAAATCGTCACGGCGGGTGTACAGACGCTGACGCAAGGCTTGTGCATCCAGGTCGAGCAAGCCCTGAGGATCAAGGTGCAGGTCGCAGACGATCAAGGCGTTGCGGTTTTTCGGGTGCCAGGCCAGCGGCAGCACCACACCGATATAACTGCGCGCCGCAGAGAATCGCCCGCTAATGTGCACCAAAGGCTGCAACAGACGAATCTGATCCATGACTTTTTGCTTGCTGCGTAACTGGAACAACCAGTCATACAGTTTTGGCTGTTTCTCGCGGATCAACCGCGCCAGGGCGATGGTCGCGCGCACGTCCGACAACGCTTCATGGGCATTGCCATGATCAATATTGTTGGCGGCCGTCAGACGTTCGAGCTTGAGCGTTACCCGCCCCTCTTCATCGGTCGGCCAGACCAGGCCGTCCGGGCGCAGCGCATAGGCGGCACGTACCACATCGATCAGGTCCCAGCGACTGTTGCCGCCCTGCCATTCACGGGCGTAAGGATCGAAGAAATTGCGATACAAGCTGTAGCGCGTCATCTCGTCGTCGAAGCGCAACGTGTTGTAACCCGCGCCGCAAGTGCCAGGGGCGGCCAGTTGCGCGTGCACCCGGGTCATGAAATCGGCTTCGCTCAAACCCTTTTCGGCGAGTTGGCTTGGGGTGATTCCAGTGATAACGCACGCCGCCGGGTGCGGCAGGATGTCTTCGCTGGGCTGGCAGTAGAGGTTGACCGGCTCATCGATTTCGTTGAGGTCGTGGTCGGTGCGAATCCCCGCCACCTGCAGCGGACGGTCGCAACGGGGATTGATGCCAGTGGTTTCGTAGTCGTACCAGAAGATGGAAGTCACGGGCGGTTCCTGAACTGAAGATCGGCAAAGTCTAGGCGTTCAACCGCGGTCGCGGCCAGCCTCGCGTCATTCAAGCACTTCACGCCACACGCGGTGCAATACATAGTTATGTCGTTTTCCCCCGAGAGGCTGCTAGCATCGGAGCCACTTGCACCCCGAACAGGCGAACATCAGGTAGCCCATGCTCGAACCCACAGCACCGCCAAGGAAAGCATCGCTGGCCCCGCCGCTGGATACGCGGCATCAGGTCGAAACACCGGAAGGCATCGACTTGCCCTTGCGTCCGGCCGGGTTGATGGTGCGGTCCATCGCCTTCGCGATTGATCTGGGCATCCGCGGCGTGCTCATGGGCGTGCTGTTTATCGTGCTGGCATTTCTCGGCAAGCTTGGCATGGGCCTCGGCTCGCTTTTGCTGTTCGCGATCAGTTGGTGGTACATGGTGCTGTTTGAAGTGCTGCGTCAGGGACGTTCGCCGGGCAAACAATGGATGGGGCTTCGCGTGGTGCACGATGACGGCACCCCCATCGGCTGGTCAGCCTCCCTGCTGCGCAACCTCCTGCGCTTTGTCGATCTGTTGCCATTCGGTTACTTCCTCGGCGCCATCAGTTGCCTGCAACACCCGACCTTCAAACGCCTGGGCGACATCGCTGCCGGCACACTGGTGGTTTACAGCGAACGTCCACTGACCCGCCCGCAACTGCCTGACGCCGAACCACACCGTGCGCCGATTGCACTCACCCTCAGCGAACAACGCGCCCTGCTCGGGTTCGCCGAGCGTCAGGGCGAGCTGACGCCGGCACGGGTCAACGAACTGGCAGCACTGCTGGCCCAGCCCTTACATATTTCCGCGCCCAAAGCCGTTGGTGAACTCAACAGCATCGCCCGCGGCTTATTGGGGCCAGCATGAAGCAAAGCCATTTTGAAACTCGCCACAAGGCCGAATGGGCGCATTTTACGCAGGCCCTTGAACGCCTTGAACGGGGCAAGGAAACTTCGCAAGTGGCCGGTTTCCCCAAGGCCTATCGACGTCTCTGCCAGCACTTGGCACTGGCGCAGGAGCGCGGTTACAGCAGTTTTCTGATCGACTCGCTGCAGCAACAAGTGCTGCGCGGGCATCAACAGCTTTACCGCCATCGCAGCCGACTGGGTGCCAACCTGTTGAGTTTTATCCTGGCTGACTTCCCTCGAATGGTCAGAGCCGAATGGCGCTTCGTGCTGGTCGCCGGTCTGCTGTTTTTCGGCAGCCTGATCGGCGTCGGTGTGCTGGTTTATCTGTTTCCGGATCTCATCTACAACCTGATGCCCGCCGAGCAAGTACGTGAAATGCAGGGCATGTACGATCCGGTGGCCGGGCACCTGGGGCGCACTGCCGAACGCGCGGCCAGCGAAGACTGGGTGATGTTCGGATACTACGTGATGCACAACATCGGCATTGCCTTTCAGACTTTCGCCAGCGGTTTGCTGATGGGGCTGGGCAGTGCGTTTTTTCTGTTCTACAACGGTCTGGTCATCGGTGCGGTGGCCGGGCACCTGACCGAAATCGGCTTTGGCCAGACCTTCTGGTCATTCGTGATCGCCCACGGTGCCTTCGAACTGACGGCCATTGCCCTGGCCGGCGCAGCGGGTCTGAAATTGGGCTGGGCATTGATCGCGCCGGGACAACTGACCCGCGCCGAAGCGTTGAAACGCGCCGCGCGCAAGAGCGTGTTGCTGATTGGCGGGGTCATGCTGTTCCTGCTGATCGCCGCTTTCATCGAGGCCTATTGGTCGTCGAAAACCAGCGTCGCGCCGCTGACCAAATATCTGGTCGGTGCCGGGCTCTGGGTATCGGTCGCGGCTTATCTGCTGCTCGCTGGAAGGACACCCCATGCGCCTGAGTGACGCGACCGTTGTGATTCGCCCGCGCTCGACCTGGGAAGCCATGGACCTTGGCGTGCTCATGAGTCAGCAACATCGGCGCTTGTTGATGATCAGTTGGGCGATCGTCACCCTGCCGTTGTTCGCTCTGCTCAGCGTGTTGTTCTGGGACTCACCGTCACTGGCAGTGTTTATTTTCTGGTGGCTGAAACCGGCCTACGAACGCCTGCCACTGTACATCTTGTCCAAAGCGCTGTTCGGCGAAACGCCGACGCTCAAACAGGCCTTGCACGCATGGCCGCGCCTGCTCAAACCACAATTGCTGGCCAGCCTGACCTGGCGGCGCCTGAGCTTGAGCCGCAGCTTTCTGATGCCGGTGGTGCAACTTGAAGGTCTGGATGGCAACGCACGTCAGCAGCGCTTGCAGGTGTTATTGCAACGCAACGCCGGCGCAGCGCAATGGCTGACCCTCATCGGCGTACATCTGGAAACGGCGCTGTGGATCGGCCTGATGGTGCTGTTCTACATGCTTGTGCCGCAACAGATCGAAACCGACTGGGACTGGCAGTCGTTGATGCTTGCAGCGGATCAGGACTGGCGCTGGCTGGAGCATCTGACCAATGCTTTTTATGCGTTGGTGTTGGTGGTCTGGGAACCGATTTATGTGGCCTGCGGATTCAGTCTCTATCTGAATCGGCGCACGCAGTTGGAGGCATGGGACATTGAGCTGGTGTTCCGCCGCTTGCGCCAACGCCTGAACAACAGCGTGTTGGGCGTGTTGCTGGCACTGTGTCTGGTGCTGCCAAACGTGTCCTCGGTCTGGGCGGCTGAACCCGACAGTCGCCCGGACGCACCTCGCTTGTTGAATCAGCCGCTGACCAGTCAGGCATCACGCGACAGCATCAAGGCACTGCTCGAACAACCGCCGTTCAAGAACAAGGAGTCCGTCACCCGCTACCGCTTTGGGGACGACCCGGCAACTGCGGCCAAGTCCAACGAAGCAGGCGAAGCCCCACAGTGGCTCAAAACCCTGCTCGGCTGGCTCGACGGTCAGCAATTCAATGCCCTGGCCAAAGTGATCGAAGTGCTGCTGTGGGGTGCGGTGATTGCCGCGCTCGCCTGGCTGATCTGGCGCTATCGCGAGTTTCTGCAAGCATTCGTCAGCCGCCGCCCGACACTGCCTGCACGGGCAAAGCGGTCATCGCCCCAACAAGTTTTCGGTCTGGATCTGAACCGCGACACGTTGCCCGACGATATCGCCGCCGATGCCGAACAGCTCTGGCAGACTCAGCCCCGTGCAGCGTTGAGCCTGCTCTATCGTGGCCTGCTCAGCCATTTGCTGCACGACTTCGGTCTGGCCCTGAAAGACGCCGACACCGAAAATCAGGTACTGGCGCGCATTGAACAACTCCAGCGTCCGCAACTGCTCGCCTTCAGCCGTACCCTGACCACTCACTGGCAGAACATGGCCTATGGGCATCGCGTGCCGGCTGCGCATCTGCAGCAGCAATTGTGCGATGGCTGGCGCGCCACTTTCGGCCCAGGAGCGTCTCGTTGAACCGCCGTACGCTGTGGTGGATCGGCGCGTTGCTCGTTGCGCTGCTGGGCACGTTGAGCGTTTTTCTGTACATGAAGGCCCAGCCTTATCAGAAAGATATCGATCACGGCCCCTCACCGGCCGTGCAGGCGAATCCTTATCTGGCGGCGGAGATGTTTTTGCGCGAGCGCGGTATCAACGTCACGCATTCCGAAAGCCTCGCGGTGCTGCCGGACATCGATCCTCGGGGCCACACACTGCTGTTGTTCAATGAACGTACACGGATGACGCCGCGTCAGGTCGATCAAGTGCTGAACTGGACGCGGGCCGGCGGGCGACTGGTGTTCGTCGCCGAATCGCTGTGGGATGCGCAGGCCAGACAAAGCAACGACTTGCTGCTCGACCGGGTGCAACTGCATCAGTCCCTGAGCAAGGATCTGAAGGACCCACCCGCCGATCTGGAGCAAGATCGTTATCCCCAATTGACCAAGCTCTACCTGGAAGATGAAGACGCACCGGCCTACGCCGGGTTCGATACGGACTTGCACCTCGACGACCCGAAGAATCTCGCGCAAGCCTGGGCCAACAGCGCCAAGGCTACGCACATGATGCAAATGCCCTACAGCCTTGGCTCGATCACAGTGGTCACCGATGCCGAGTTGTGGAAAACCACCGCCATTGCCGAGTACGACAACGCCTGGCTGCTCTGGTACCTGAGCGCCGATACCGACGTCACGCTGGTCTATAACACCGAGCACGAGGGTCTGCTGACGTTGCTCTGGCGCTATTTCCCACAGGCCATTGTCGCCCTGCTAGCGCTGATCGGCCTGTGGTTCTGGCATGTGTCTGTGTGCCATGGCCCGCTTCTGGCGCCCGCCCCCGGTGGCCGTCGGCAGTTGCAGGAGCACCTGCGCGCCAGTGCCGATTTCACCCTGCGCCACAACGGTCAGCAAACGCTGTTGCAAGCTCTGCAACAAGACGTGTTGCGCCGCGCCCGCCGCCGTCATCCCGGTTTCGATCAATTGAACGTTGCCGAACAATGGCTGGCGTTGTCGCGCCTGACCCGGCAACCCACCCGAGCCATCAGCCAGGCCATGAGCCCGGTGTCGAACCGGCGGATGTCCAGCGCCGACTTCTGTCGCCAGGTCGCCCACCTGCAAACCTTGAGGAACACGCTATGACTGAACAGATCGAGCCCGGCAGCGCCAGCCACGCCGCCCAGCAACGCCAGCGCGCCAGTCAATTGGCTCAAGCGGTGCGCAGCGAATTGCACAAAGTCCTGATCGGCCAGAGCGCGGTGATCGACGACGTGCTGACCGCACTGATCGCCGGCGGCCATGTGTTGCTTGAAGGCGTTCCCGGTCTGGGTAAAACCCTGCTGGTGCGTGCATTGGCGCGGTGTTTCGGCGGTGAGTTCGCGCGCATTCAGTTCACCCCGGATCTGATGCCCAGCGACGTCACCGGCCACGCTGTGTACGACCTGCACACCGAGCAGTTCAAGCTGCGCAAAGGCCCGTTGTTCACCAACCTGTTGCTGGCCGACGAAATCAACCGCGCCCCGGCGAAAACCCAGGCGGCACTGCTCGAAGCCATGCAGGAGCGTCAAGTGACCCTCGAAGGTCGCGCCTTGCCGATTGCGCAACCGTTCATGGTCCTCGCCACGCAAAACCCGATCGAACAGGAAGGCACTTACCCACTGCCCGAAGCCGAGCTTGATCGCTTCATGCTCAAGGTGCGTATGGATTATCCCGACGCCGATCAAGAGCTGAACATGGTGCGTCAGGTCAGCCGCTCGACCCGCGCCGACATGCTCGATGTGCAGCCGCTGCGCACGGTGTTGCAAGCCAAGGACGTGCAGGCCTTGCAGCGTATTGCCAGCGATTTGCCGCTGGACGATCAGGTGCTCGATTACGCCGTGCGTCTGGCACGCAGCACGCGCACCTGGCCGGGCCTGACCCTCGGCGCGGGGCCGCGCGCCTCGATTGCCCTGGTGCGTTGCGCCCGAGCGCGAGCGCTGCTGCGCGGTGGCGAGTTCGTGATACCGGATGACATTAAGGGCTGCGCCCTGGCCGTGCTGCGCCACCGCGTGCGCATTGCCCCGGAGTTGGACATCGAAGGCTTGCAAGTGGATCAAGTGCTCCAGCAATTGCTTGACCAAGTTCCGGCGCCGCGCCTGTGAAACCCTCGCGCCTGCTGCTGATCTGGCTGGCTCTGCTGCTGGTCATCGGCACACTGCTGGGCACCTTGCAGGCATTGGACCTCGACGTCCCGGCGAGTCTGCTGGCGATCAATTGGGGATTGCTGCTGGCCCTGTTGGCATTGTCGATATTCGATGCGCTGCGCCTCCAGCGCCTGCCGGCACTACGGATCAAACGCCAGATGCCCGGCAGCCTTGCACTCGGGCGCGGGAAAGACGTGCAACTCACGGTTGAACATGACTTCGCCGATTCATTGAACGTGCAGATTTTCGACCATGTCCCGGATGGCCTGAGCTTTGAAAACCTGCCGCTAAGCGTCGAGTTGCAGCCCGGTCGAAGCAGCCAGATCAACTATCGCCTGCGCCCGCTCAAACGCGGTCACTTCATCTTCGAACATTGCGAAGTGAGCCTGCCGAGTCCGCTGGGGTTGTGGTCAGGCAAACGCCTGCTGAAGGTCATTGACAACACCCGCGTCTACCCGGATTTCGCCAGGCTTTATGGCAGTGAATTGCTGGCGGTGGACAACTGGCTCAGCCAGCTCGGCGTGCGCCAACGGCAACGTCGTGGCCAAGGTCTGGAGTTCCATCAACTGCGCGAATTCCGTGAGGGCGACAGCCTGCGCCAGATCGACTGGAAAGCCACCGCACGCCAGCGTACGCCGATTGCCCGCGAGTATCAGGACGAACGCGATCAGCAGATCATATTCATGCTTGATTGCGGCCGACGCATGCGCAGCCAGGACGATGAGCTGTCGCATTTCGACCATGCGCTCAACGCCTGTCTCCTGCTCAGTTACGTGGCCCTGCGCCAGGGCGATGCGGTGGGGTTGAGCACTTTCGCTGGCGACCAATCCCGCCATCTCGCGCCGGTCAAAGGCTCCGGGCAACTGAACGTGCTGCTCAACAGCGTTTACGATCTCGACAGCAGCCAGCGACCCGCCGACTACCAGGCCGCTGCCAACCAGTTACTCGCCCGACAACAACGCCGGGCACTGGTGGTGCTGGTCACCAATCTGCGCGATGAGGACGATGACGAACTGCTGAGCGCGGTCAAACGCCTGCGCACCCGCCATCGCGTGCTGGTGGCGAGCCTGCGCGAAGAGACACTCGATAGCTTACGCAACACGCCGGTGCAAACCTTGCCCGAGGCACTGGCCTACTGCGCGACAGTGAATTATGTGAATGAACGCGCAGAACTCCATGAGCGACTGATCGCCCATGGCGTTCCGGTGATGGACGTTCGGCCCGCCGAACTGGGGGCCGAACTGGTGACGCAGTATCTCGGTTGGAAACGAAGTGCCGCGCTTTAAACTGTCGATCAACTCACGACCGTGACATAAACGGCGCCACTGTCGGAGGAGCCATCAGCGTTCTCGACCTTCACCGCCAGGGACACAACTTCCGATGTGTCCATCGGCCACCAATAGTGAAGGTATTGTCCTTTGCGGTCGGTAGTGGCATCGATGAATGGCGCGCCATTTCGGGAAACCAGAATAGCCCTGCCTGCCATTGGCTGACGGGATTCCCTGTCCACAATCTGCGCGGTCATATTGACATAGCTGTTCACCGGAACCGGATTCACCGACGCGACAACGGACTCGACAGCCGCATGATCCCATTCAAGTACAGACAACGACAGTGACTTCACGTCCCACCCGGCTAATCCGCCCTTCACTGCGGCCAATAAAGAAGCTTCGCCAGCCGCCCCCAGCACGAAGCGAACCGTCGCCTTTCCATCGCCGTCGGTGAATGGTGACGGCAACGGTTGATTGTCGTATTCCAACAGCACCTCGACATCTGCCAAAGGCTCACCCGTAATGGCCGATACCACCCAAACGTCTGCGCTGATTTCCTGCCCGGGATAACCGCCGGGATGATCGCTGAGCAACGCTTTTATCTGACGTGGCTCGCTGAGGAAAAACGGTAACGAAATCGAATCCGAATGGACCGCGCCGCCCACCGATGCAGTCAACTCCATCGCCCCTGGTGTAGTGGGCACAAAATCGATCTTCGCCACCCCGTAAAAATTGGTGGTCGAGGTCACGACACCAAGGTCCGGACTGCGCCAGGTCACAGTCACTCCGACCATCGGTTTGCCACTCACCGTCGAGATCACCGCGACCTGTTCGGTCACCGCCGCCCCCCACAGCAACGTCTGATTGATCCGCTGGCGTTCTGCGATTTTCATCACCTGCTCGCCCTGCCCCACCGACATCCCGTTTGCCGGCGACAGACTCGCCAGCCGCTCGGACGCCAGGCACAGAGCAAAGCTGCCGTCCTTCGAGTCACCCACCGAGAAGTAATAGTCCAACCCCACCTCGCTGAAATATCTCGGTTCGCCAAGCCCAGGCGAGTTGAAGCGAATACCCAACTCGGCAGGTCCGGTCCCGGTCATCCCCAGTGTCAGCAGTTGATCAAACAACGCGCTGCCCGCCTCAGCAGTCACATCGATCCTGTGTTGGCCCTTGCGACGCGGGAACAAGGTTTGCCCCCAGGGCCTTGCCGGCAGGCCGTCAAAACTGACCATCAGCCCGTCCCACGGGTCGCGTTCCAGCGCCGTTAATGTGAATGAACGGGACTCTTCGAAGCCGTCATAGGGACTTTTCACCCGGCACTCGATCGTTTTGCCCCCCTGCGTCACGGCCACAAAAGGGAAACCGCTCCAGCCATCACCCGCTGTTTTTTTCTGCTGGGGCTGTTCGTCAACGATCCAGCTCACGGGCGCCTGATCCACGGGTTCTTCTGTGAAGGCCGATACCACTTTTACCCACATCCAGGCCGGCTCCTGACCCACCACCGGATTCACCGATGATTCACGCGTGGCTATGATCCTGACTTTGTTGTGGTCCAGCTGCATAGGCTTGGCTGTCGCGACAAAACCCAACTGCGGTAGCGTCAGGGTCAGAGAAAACCGGCCAGGCTGCGCACTATCAAAAAAGTCCAGTGCCCAAAGTGCGCCGCCATCATTCAGGGTTTGTGACGTATCCAGCGCGGGCAGCACCGTCGCACCTAACTCATCTGCCGGCGTTCCCGACCATGTCAGCGAAGCTTGCAATCCCACCAGCGGGCTCAAGGCGTTGGGTAACACATTAAAGCAATGCCTGGCGCGCAGGCATGGATAAAAGGTTTGTTCGTCAACTTCGCCGCGAATCTGATCGAGCACCAGCCCCACCTCTTCGGCCAGATCGGTCGACACCAAACGTCCGGACAGCTCCCGAGGGGGTACATTTGCCAGATCAAGCCGAAGCTCCAGATCAAAGAGGCTGCTGGTACCCGCTGAAGCGTCAAGTGTCCACTGCACACCCTGCGCCACCAACTTCCTGGGCAGTTCCAAATCACCGGGAACGAGCCCGATCTGGGGATCAGCACCGCGCCAATGCAAACTGATATTTCTGTCAATCCACAGACTGCCGGGCACAGGTATGACGCTCAGTATGGGTGTCTGACCTTTTCGGCAGAGCACGCCGAGCGTATTGCGGTCGACCTCCACCTCATCGAGCAGGACCCGGACATTGTCATTCCAGGGACTGCTCTGAATCGCGACCACTTCGAACGTGCAATCGATCGGCTCAGCCTCCGGGTGCGCCTTGACGCTGGCGGTGATTTCATGCGTTTTTGCGGTTGTTGGCGTATACAGCAAGCTCGCCCAGCCGCCTGTGCCGGTTTGCGCAGGAACATCGTCTTCGGGGGTCAGCCAGGTGACCCGTGCATTGCTGACAGGCTCGCCGTCACCACTTTCGGTGGCATGCACGACCTGCACCCGCAACAACACGCTTTCTTGCTCATCCACCACCGGACTCTTGTTGGCCTCGCGTACATCGGCGATCTTCACCCGATTGCGCGCCAGCGACATGCGTCTTTTCGGCGACGAATCCAACAACCTAGAGCTGACCAACGACAAGTCAAACTGACCATCGAGACGATCTGCGCTGGTCAGCGTCCAGATCAAATCGTCTTTATCGACGAGCACCGGCTCCCCGAGCGCCGGGCTGACTTCCACCCCGAGTTGGTTCTGAGAATCACCGCTCCAGTGCAGCGACAACATAGAACCACGCAAAGGCGTGTTATCAGGCAATCGGATCTGGACCTTATGCGAAGAGCCCCGGTTGGGATAGTCGGTCCCCACCCAAGGCCTCTCACTCTCGTCGACCACCGCCACCAGTTGACGCCACGGATCGGTCGCCAAAACCTTGATATTGAACGTTTCCGTCAACTTGGCATTGATGTAATAGGGGCTGTCGACCGACGCTTCGACTACAACATCCCCCGCCGTGTCGGTCTCAAACTCGAACCAGGCCCAGCCGTGTTCATCACTGACCTTGGCGCTTTTCACGCCCTGCCCTGACACCGACCAGTCAATCGTGCGCCCATCGAGGGGCTGACCGGTATAAAAAGACGCGACCTGAACCCCAAGGCGGACGCTTTGGCCCAGTACCGGGTAATAGTCAGCGCCACGAGTCTCGCGAAATACCAAGCGATGATGCCCCAGCGAGACAGCAAAGGCGCAAGGCTCGGCGTTGTAGCGGTTGATCAGATTCAGCGTGAACGCATACCGATCCTCATCCCCGACAATCGGGCAGTCGAGCAACCATGGGAGGGTCAGCAACTGCTCGGCATCCTCTGCCGGTGTAACGATGATCGCTCCCTGTGGATTATCGGCTACCGACAAAGACGCCTCGGTGTCCAGCCACGGGCTGTCCGGTACGGGTGTGAACCTCAATCGGTGAGATTGCAGGCCTGTTGCGCCCAGGCACAGGTACAACTGGTTTTGCGTGTTCGGCGCCCAAATCATTCCGTCCAGATCAAGTTCCTGCAGGCTCAACGGCTCCAGCCGCAATTGCAGGTCGAGGCGGGTGACCTGTATTTTCGAGTCGTCGTCATTCGGGACGTTCTTCGGACTGCGTATCTCGATGCGCAGCGTATCGCCGGCAGCGAATAACGAATCCAGCGTCAGCGTGCCTTCCTCCGGAGCAAACTTCAGTGACTGCCCGGCCGTCAGTGGCGACCGTTCATGTTGCCTATCTTGCGGGGGCGTTGGCTTGAGCTCGAATTCGTGTAACACCGTTTGAGCCTTGAAGATGCGCAGCCAGCCCGATTCGGTGTGGTGCGTCTGCCACAGGAAACTCAGTGAGTACTGCACCTGGAGCCCAGGCGTGCTGGGTATCTGAAATGACTGACTGACCCAACTTTCATGAGAGAGGGCCAGGACCGGGATTGGCTCGTCGTCATAAAATTCCAGGTCAACGCCGATTGCGGTACCGGTTGTTTTCCAGCCAACCGTTCCTTTTTTGAAGTCACCATTGAGTACAAGATTCTGGTTCGCTTGAACGGTAGGTTCACGCATGACTGTCCGCTCCCTGGGTCTTGGCATTTTCTCTGGCTTCTTCAGCCTCGGTGACCAAATCTTCGACTTTACGGGCAAAGGTCGGCTCGCCGGCTTTGGCCGTATAGCGGATACGGACGATGACGTCGTTCAAAGACTGGAGCATGCTCACTTGCGGCTCTTTTCCGGCTCGCGGAAAACTCAGTTGCCAGCAAGAAACACACCCGGTTTTTTCGTAGGAATGGAGCAAGCCTTCATCGGGCTTCATCGTTGTCACGCCGTTGTCGGCGATGCCGACCGACAGGGCGATCTGCTGAGCGCTGCGTAAATTGAACAACACATCCAGTGGTGCCTGACCTTCTGGCTTGTACAGATACTGCACCGACTGCGTTGTGGGCCGGATAGCCGTCATGCTACCGATCTGCAGCAAGGTGGCCCGTACATCTTCAAAAGGCCCGGTCAGAATCGGCAGGTCTATTTCCACCGAACTGATCTGCCGGCAGTAATGTCCCGGGTAATCACGGTCAAACAGCAACTGGCTCAGCTGGAATTCCAGTACGCCGGTAGTCCGTAACTGCTGCAGCGCTGCCGCCCAGCCGTCGAAGTCTGCCTGTGGGTCTACCTTGTCCTCAAACAACTTGCGCAGAGAAACGGTTTTCACCAACTCCAGCCGTCGCTCGTACCGTTGCACATACTCGCGTTCCAGAGACAGTAAAAACCAGCGCAAATGCTCGCCCGCCGCCATCCCGTGAAACTGATCCAGCCACATCCTGGGCAGAGGCCTCTGTGCGTCATAATCGCCGGTTTCGGCGTTCATCGATGCCTGGGCGCTGAGGCACAGGCTGATCACGGCGTCGTAGGCCTGATAATACAAGGCCTTCATTTGACCCAGCATCCAGCCGAACAGCTCGGCATTGGTCGCACGTTTTTTCAGGAAGTTGTAAACCGCCAACGCCTGATCGTTGGCCCGCAGGGTTTGCGCCAGGCTGGTTCTGGCTGCCGCGACAGCGTGCTGCTGCGCCTCGATTTGCGCATCGATGGCTTCAACTTCCGCCAACGCCTGGTCACGTTGCAGCCCCCACTCGTTGCGACGACGGCGGTAGCCTTCGGTGGTGGCCTGGGTGTCGGCATCGATCTGCAACAGCGACGACGCGACCTCCAGACCGAAACTCACCGCTTCAATTGCATTCTCGGGTTTCATGCCGCCGTTGGACATGCCAATGATTTTCGGCAACGCCGCAGTGACGCCGGCGGTCACCTTGAGGACTTTTGCCTGTAACGCAGACACTTTCGACAATTTCAGGCTCGCCATGACCTGATACTCAACGGCCGAGACGTTGTCGTCATAGCGCTGTGCGTAGGCTTGCGCCCGCTGCTGCGCCACGGCCCGACTCTGCGCTAGTGCCGTCACGTTCGCTTCCAGTTGCGCGATAGACTGCTCCTGTACGGTCTGGGCGTAGCTGCCCAATTCCACCAGATGAGATTGCTGCAGTTCTTCCTGCAAGGCTCGATCACGGCGTTCGAGCAGATTAAGCACCTGGCTACCCCAATCCTGCAGTGCTTGCACCGCGCGTAATGCGACTTCGTACGTCACTCGCCAGCGGAACGCGTTGACCACCGGTCGCCCGCCCATCGGACGTGGCCCACCGACGCCACCGGCCGCCAGATCGGCCAGTAACTGGGACGGGTCTGTCGGCGGGCTGAACAACGGAATATCCAGCGGTTTGCCGTCAATGGTCATATTGTTGCGCAAGGTATAGAGGCGTTGCTCAGGCGCTGCGTACAAGTCAAGCAAAGGCTGGTTGAGCGGTGCTTTGAAAGGCTCGCAGGCCAACAGGCCGAGCATGGGTGCGGCATCGGAACCCGCGGGGACATCCGCCAGGCTGAAGTCCAGTGTCTGTTCAAACTGCTCAAGCGCCGAACGCGTGCAACTCATGGCCAACAGATTTTCCACAGAATCGGTTTGCCAGCGAGTCACCGCACGGGCCAGGGGCGCGTTGCCCATCAGAGATCCCGCCTGCACATAACACAGCTTGGCCGCCACCAGGCTATCGCGGGTCAGTTGACGGTAATACCAGTCGCCCCACGCCATCAGATTCTTCACGTAATCGCAAAACATCAGGATTTTGAAGTGTTTGGGGGCCGAGTAGCCGATGGCATCGGGGTCGATAGGAGCCAGCGATTCACAACCGGCATTACCCGCCTCATTGGCCAACGGCCGGCAGCGCCAGTACGCCACTTTGGGCGCCGTCTTCGCAGAGCTCTCACTGGCCTGTGGATTGAACACGTATTGCAACCAGGATTGCGCATCGGCAAAGCGTTCTTCATCACGCAGACGCGTGGCCACCAGATGCGGCAGATGGAAAAACAGCTCCCAGAAAAACAGGCCGTTGGCGCCGTCAAATGCGCCATTGAACTCCTCAAACACTTGACCTGTGGGCGGCGGCTCGGCGAGAAACTGGGTATCCCAGTCCAGTACGGCATCAACGGAGATATTCGAGCGCTGCACCAGTTCCGGGCCGAACAGCGAGTTCAAGCGAGTGCATTTGAGGTACGGATCAGGCAGGTTGAATGAAAGAAACTGCGCTGCATCGCCCGCGTTTTTCAACAGCACTGGCGCTTCGAAAGACGCCAGATCGACAATCGTGAGCTGGAATTCACGGCTGCCATACTCAGGCAGGTCAGTCCCGAAAGTGAATCGGGTGGGTTGGGGCCATGACCCCTTGCTACGTATGAACCTCATCGAGCCGGTTTTCCAGCCGCCAGCCTGTGAATAGGGGCTTACTAAAGGTGGGGCATCACCTCCGGTCGGGTTCACCAATGTCAATTTGAAGACAGGGTCAACGCCTTCAGGCAACCCGGTCGGTCTGCAATAACCGTTCACCGTCAGTACATCGTTATCGTTCTCACGCAAGGCCACGGCGTTCAGTTCCAGGTAACTCGAGATAGACCCGTGTGGCTTGGCCTCGGAGGTCATCGACACTTGGCTGCCCAGTGAGTGCTGCACCGTTTCGGGCGTCGTGAACCGGCCCTGCGCATCCTCCAGCCACTCACCGGCGTCATTGTGGTCGAGACGCATCAAAACATCGTAAATCATGGGCACCTTGAGAGGCTCCGCAACCCGTGATGTCTTCACCGTCGAGGTATCAGTTTCCGGGGTTTTTCCCCCTGAGATGAAAACCCCCAACTTGCCCTTGGGATCAAGGGTATCGGTGCGCACGACGGCGATCAGTCGGAACGCCTCTGCATGGCTCTCATCGACCTCGGCACTGTACAAACTCAGCGGCGCTGACCACTGACCGTTCTGCGTCATAAAGGCCAGGTTGACGTCCAGCTTATGAGGCAGGGACTGATCGGTCGACCCCTTCACCTCGTCGCGCCACTCCGCCCAGACCAGGCACAACCGGCCATTCCAGAACACCGGGCGCATCTCGATCACCCGGTTGGCCGGCTGAATTTCCACGGCCTGCCATTCACTCCAGGCCGCCGGATTGACCGCAACGCAGGTGGGCGTGAGTTCAATCTCGGCCTTGCGCCAGAAATACTGGAACGGTGGCATTCGCTGACGCCCGACAAAGTAGTAATCGGCGCGGTACGGCCTGTCGCCGTGCATGTAGCAACTGATGACATCCAGATCACAGGTCTGCTCGAACGCTTGCAGGTAGTTGCGCATGGCCACCTGAACCGAGTCGGTGGTCAGGCGCGCCTGGTTGAGGTCGTTTTCCAGGTTTTTGAACAGGCTGCTTTTGCGTTGACGAACGAACGGACTGATGTAGTTTTCCGGGTAAAGCGCAATCAGTTGAACAGCCGCCCAGTCGGGATAGTTGCTGTAAAGCGACCATTGAGCGAGATCCTGAGGGGCAAACTCGTACCCCGCAAACCCGGGTTCCTGACCGCTGAACACGGCATGCATGATCTGCTGCACACAACTGGTCTTTTCAGCCACCCAAGAACTTTGCACCGCGTAGGTGTCAAGCGGATCCAGGCGTAACAGCTCAAGCAGATCGGCCGACGTCTCGACGATAGAGTAATCCGCTCTGGTGGCATGTCCGATGCAATACTCGAGCAGTGCCGAGCGACGTTGTTCCAGCAGACTGGCAATGTTGCTCAGTGCCATGATCCTTGCTCCTTGAGTGAGAATTGCGGGCTAAACGCTGAGGCGGCGATGTATCACTGCGCGGGGCCACCCCCTTCAAACTCGATCGGCCCGAAGATGGCCACCTTTGCGCTTTTTTGGCAGATGACACTGAACGTATAGGTTCCACCGCTGAGGCTGGAGACAAAAACCCGTGTGAGCCCCTCCTGATTGGTTCTCATGTGCGAAGGGCGAACCTGCGCTTTTGATTGCCGGTGTTGCGTGCTCCAGCCCCAATCCACTATCTCGTCCTTCCCAAGGTTCTTGTAGGTGTCTTGAAGTGTTGCGTAGAGCTCGACTTCCTGGCCTTTGGGCACAACACCCGATGGCACCGGCGACCTCAGCCGCAGCACAAATCCCAGGCTATCTCTATCGGAAATAAGATTGATGGGCCAGGCATTCTCAGGCTCGAACAGATCCAGCCAATACACGGGGATGTCTGTTCCCATCGTCGTGCCGGGGGTATAGGTGAACTTGGCGGCGCCATCTGTGTTTGTGTCGGCGCTCGCCTCGACAGTGCCAAGGCTTGCGCGGAAATTGACCCTGACACCGCTCAATGGCGTCCCGTCGGCGTCCTTGACCCATACCGTGTAGGTGGCGGTTTGCTCAGATCCGGCGACGATTTCGGTAGGCACGACAGAAGACTCAGTGCTCACCAGTTGTTTCACAGCTCCCGACACCTGGACAGGCGATGGACGTGAGCCCGACTCGCTCAGCAAGGCCAGTTCGGCGGCCTCGGCGTAGATGTTTCTGTTTTCGTTATCCACGTCTTCCGGCAAGTTACCGATCTGGAAAATCGTCAGCGCATCCATCCCCGTTTTTGCGGACAGTTCACGCACACGCATCAACAGATCCAGTTGGGTCAGGTTTTTCAGGATTGGCATTTGGGGCGCCACGCGATGAACACACTCAAGCACCTCCTGCACGCTCAAGCCGCAGATACCGGCCAGTCGGATAGCCGAGACCTGTTGCGCCAAGCGCTTGGCATCTGCGCCCAGAATCGGTGGAAGCTCGTTGACATCACGCAGGTAATCGAGCAACTCCTGCTCCGGTTGCAAGCGCAACTCAATAACCCGGGTCAGCGTCATCAAGCCATAAAGGGTGGACACCGAGAACGCATGCTTGTCGGACTGATCCAGCCAAGCCTGATGGCCGTAATCCAGAAACTCCTGCAACGTGGCGGCGCTGATCCTCAATGCAGCCGCTACGTCGCCAAGTCGCCGTATTTCGGCCAACCGAAGGGCCCCAGCATTCGTATTGACTGGACGCTGGCGCAGCGATTGCTCGTCCGGATCAACAAGGTCGCTGACTTGCCGCAGCAAGTCGTAAACCGTTGAGTTGGCCCAGTTCAATACCGGTATCGCCAGATCGACCCCGACCCCTGCATAGACCGCGAGTGTTTCTTTCACCAGCGACACCTGAGCATCCCGGGCATCCACAAGCAATGTGAGCAAGGTGTCGACAATGTGTGTGTGTACGTCCGTTTCCAGATCCCCAAGGGCGTTCCTGACCGCCCAATCGATCCGTACGCGGGCATCGATCAGATACTGTTGCGGCGTACCGACGGCTGCCAGTACCAGCCCGTCTCTATCAATAACAGTCGGCCCCTCAACGCCCTCCGTCGCCAAAAAGTCGAGCCAACTGGCCGCTCCGGCGGGAGGTACCCCCGCCATCAGCACCGTCGCATTGGTAAGCTGAGCCGTCGGCAGCAAACCGCGTATCTGATCGAACAACTGCCGATCCTGTTCGGAGACCTCGGAGGCGGGTTGCGGCACGGCCAGATGCTGCATCACCCACGTCACCTCCAGCTTGTTTTCGTTACACCACTGCACAAACGCCTGCATGGCCCCGATAATTTTCAGCACGTCCACCGCACCGTCGGTGCTGTTGCAAATCCGTGGCTCGCCCGCCAGACCATTGAGCCATTCGTCTGCGCCCAGCAGACTCAGCATCAGCACACCTTCGACTGGTTTGATCCCCAGCATCCGGGGCAATCTCGTCAGTCGATAAAAACTGGACAGGATGGGCAGGCTGGGCGAGAGCACGTTGTTTTCAATTCCGTGTGCCCTGGCTACCGTCATTGCCAGATATTGGTAGGTTTGCAGATCAATACCCAAGCCCTCGCACAACCGATTGATCGTCAGATCGATTTGCCCCGGCTCCGGCGTCACGGGAAACACCCCGTCATTCAGCTTCAAAGGCTCGGCGTAGCCTTCTCGGCTGTTGAACAACTGATCGAATTGCGAGAGTGCCTCCCCCCGCCCGTAAATCGACAGATGATCGACAAACGCCGCGAACTCCGCAGCGGTGCAGTTGTAACGCTCGCGCAATGTCTGAAACAGGCCAAGGGCATGCACAACGTTGGGTGTTATCCACCAGTCGTTTTCTGCACCGCCGCGCACGTCAGCGCTCATCGCAGCGGCCAGCACGGCATCCACCTGGTCACTGGGCAGTTCCAGCCAGTTGCACAGGCGAATCATGCGATTCATCCGGTCGAATGCGGCAAAATCCGCGATAGGCGCCACTGACAGGCGATGCATAACGGAAACGTTTGAACTGCCACGGAGGATGTCAATTGGCGTGCTGGAGTGGGCATTGATGTAAACCGAGCCGCAGAGACCGCTTTCCGGTTTTTCAGGTACTGGGTAGGGGGGGTGCTCATTCCTCGTACGCACCGGTGCAAAATCCCTGATCGATAACAAGCGCTCGATTCCCTGTGTATCGAGCTTTGTATGTTTTGCAAAAAACTCGATCCGGCCCAGGTCGGCCACTTTAGTTTCGGTTGTACCAAAGTTATCCAGATAGAACTGGTTCAGACGTTCCCTATCGGAATCCGGCCCTGGCTCGGTCAGCAACTTGCGCTGATAGGGCCCCAACCGCGATGCATGCGCCAGCGCCCGCTCGAAATCTGGCGCCTGCAATTGCGCCCGCAAGAAGTAGGGATAGGCCAGATCGACCGTCTGGGCAAAATCGCCGACCGACAGTTTTTTGAGACCCGCAATGCCGTCAAGCGTGACCCAATGCTGATAGTAAGGAAGACCATTGGGATAACGCGCCTCGATCAAAGCATCCTCGATCGTCCCCGGCTGGCCCACTGGCCGGTGCTCATTGATAAACGTCTCCAGCACCCGAACAATGATTTCCACCGAGGACACTGACTGATACACCGCATTGAAGTCGATCATCTGCGGCATCAAGTCTGGACGGCGCTTGTCGATCGCATAGCTCAACTCGCGCCGATCAGGCTCGATGCTGAAGACGAGCCAGCGCAGCAGGTCCATCAGATAAGCCACCGGTGATGCCAGAGACTCCAGCGCATCGGGCGGACACATGGCGTTGAAATTAGGTTTGAAAAGCACTTCAAACGTCGGTCCGTCGACCAGTGATGCGAAGCCGCTCTGATCATCGACGTTGCCACCGCCAAGCGTGCACTCGATGTACTGGCGACGCAGGAAAGTCGCCATGCTGTTGGCACGGTACAAAAACCGTTTAGCGTCCTGCGGACTCACCTGCTCGTCCCTGACCATGCCCTGCACGCCCTTTGCGACCAGCGATAAAATCGAACCGCCTTGTTCAAGGTAATCCCTGAGCTTTTTCAAACCTGCGTTCTGAACGTTTTGCTCTTCTGAGGGGAACAACTGATCAAACAGTTGCAAGCCAGGGCGGCGAGGATCAGCCATGATCAAATTCCTTGGGTCGATAACCGGCCAGAACGGCCAGGCGTTTCGCCCGGCAGTCATTTCATTCATCAGGATTTGGCGCCGAATGACGATTACCGTCTACTGTCAGATCTGACAGGTTTAATGACCGTTCGTCGGCTCTGGATTCAAGTCTTCTTCAAGGGGGCGGACTGCACGTCAAAACGCGCACTGTCGACCCAAGCGGAAAACGTTGTCTTGCCGGTTTCGTCATTGAACGTCTGCCGGAACCGACACCACTGGCCGCCCGTTCGCGCCACCGTGTATTCGCCGCGCCATCCCTCTTCGGAAACGGACAGCAGCGGCGACCACTTCACATCCGGATTGAACCAGCTCACGACTTGTCCGCTGCCCTCTCGACCTTGACCGGCAAAGGACACCGGATCGCTGACCCACCCCCCCGCTGTCGGTTCATCGATACTGGGCCGATAGGTGCCCAGTACGATTGATCGCCGGGCGACGGCCGACTCAAAACCGTCACACGTGGCCACAGCGCCCAGAACGTAATTGCCATCAGGCTGATCAAGTTCCAGCGTCACCGACCAGGTGCGATCCTCAAGCACAGCGCTGCTTACCCCGATCTCTCGCGGTCCGCTACCCAGCGTCACGCCGACGGTATCGCCCGGCACACCAAACCCCGACACCACCACCCGCTGCCCGACCGATTCACCTGCGACCGGGGTCTCGACAAAAGGCGCCGCCGGGACCACGGCGTAGGTCAAAAGCGGCGTGAAGTCGGACTCGTAAGGCTTGCCGTCGTTAACGAACGTCTGTCGCGCCCGAAGGGTGTGGAGGCCCACTGGCAACGTCACCTCACGCGCCCAAACACCGTCCGCGCCCACCAAAATATCGCGCTGCCAGGGTTCGTTCTCGCCCACGCGCCAGACCTCGACCTGCCCGGACGGCATACCACGTCCTTCCAGCTTCGCGGTGCGCGTCAACCTGCCGTCGGGCGCCGGGGTGGTGATTTGTGGTGGCAGCAGCACCACTTCAAACCGACAGTATTCACTGCGTTCGGACTCATGTTCATTGCGCTTTTGCACCGCGTAGATCGTGAACGGACCAAATTTCAGGTCAGTGAGTTCTATCGCCCACTCACCGTCCTCCTCCAACACTTTTGGCTCGCCCAACTCCCAGCCGTATTGCGCATCCCACAACTGCAGCGTGGCGCCCCTCATTCCACAGGTTCCTTCGATGGTCACGTCGCGGCCGACCTGGGTATCACTCTGGGGAAAGGTGATGATCGGTTGGCGCATGGCCTCGGAAACCCTAAAGCTTTTGACCTCAGACACAGATTTTTGCCAGGCAGCAATCTGGTAAACGGCGACGGTATGCTCAACATCTGGAGCAAACGGGGTGGGTCGCTGGTATGTCCAAGTGTCATTGGACGTGACCGCGTTTTCCGTTAAGCCATTGTCGTTGAATATCAAATTGACCTGGGCTCCCGGCCAGCATGTACCACTGAACTTCGGCGAAAGACCGTCTTCGATGGGCTCGTTTACCCCCGGTGCCAGGGGTGGAATATTGACCAGCAACTCGATCCAGTCCGGTGACTGATGCTCATCCTTGAACTGCTTTAAATAGACTTTGCGCTCGAACGTCGGCCCCCATTCCTCAAGCGCCGCGCTCGACCATTTGCCATTTTGCACTTGCACGGCGGGAGCAATGGGCGTGTTGAGGTCTGACTCAACCAGCCTGACCGTCGCACCGCTGAAGCCTTTACCACTGAAGCTCGGTCGGTATTGCGGGGTGAATGTGATGTCTTCGACATTCGTCAACGATCTTGTGACCACGAAACCATACGGATGTGATTCGATCCAGCCACTGTCACCATCGGGAACTTTCTGAATGACCTCGACTGTGCTGGTGCCAAAGGGCCAGTCCGTCGCAGCCGTTTGCCACTTACCGTCCTGGTTAACCTTGGTATTGGGGGGAGCAGTCCCTGGGCCACTCTTGACGGTGAACTGGATCTGGGTCTCAAGCCTCCCATCGAAATGGCCGCTGCCGAAGAAAGTCGCCGATGTATCAGTGGGGAAATTGATGTCAACACTTTCCAATACCGGGGGGCGGATTTTAAAGGCACGGGGGTTACCACGACCCGATCGCATGTTGCCTACCGACTGTTCAACAACAAGGCCGATATTGCCGGGCGACAGTCCGGTGACCGACACACTCCAATCACCATTTTCCGCAGACACCCTGCTCGTGCCATACACCCGCGTATTCTGATCCTCAAAGACCTCGATCAGGGCGCCGAGCAATCCGTTGCGGCCCTCTAACAAAAAAGATGAGTCCTGTAAGGTAGAAGGTTGCGGTTCAAGAATCTCGGGCATGCCATTGACAAAAAACGTGACGGCCTTTGAGTAGCCGTGACCAATGTTAGCGTGGTGATACTGCACCTCAACGGTTAACTCACCAAATCCGACACGATCCTTTAGCGCAGACAGCTGCCACACTTCTGGAGCTTCAACTGAAGTTTCACTCAATAAAGCATAGTGATTATCCTGCCGTACGACTTTAAGTGTTAATCCGGGGTGCCCCTTCCCAATAAAACTTAAATCAGAAATACGCACGATTTGCCCAGCGACCGGCATACTCAGCCTCGGCATGTATAAAAAAAGCATCTCTTTGGTTGAAGACAGGCGATGGTACGTATGCTCCTTGTATCGTGCGGTTTGATACATCCCTACTGCTACTCTTCTGGGGGGATAATATGTAAAAAGCGGCGCTTCCCATCTAGTTCCACAAGGAAATTCAGGGCCAATCTGCGTGCGGTTATTCGCCCCAAGCACATGCACCGCATGGGCGGTCGTTCCGGTACCACCATAACCTTGAATTTTGAAATCGTCTGAAATCTCGTCAAAACTCAAAGGGTCACTAATGTAGTAATCGAGAAACTTATAATCCGAAAAAATTTCACCACGCCGCCATTGAATACGCAGTGACTTTGCACCATCACGCGTATAACTGAAGTTAAGCGAATTTACCGTTCCCGCAGAAAACCACTCCCCGGAAATCTGACTTTTAATTTCGCCATCTTCCATGTAATCCACCCACACTTGGTGAACCCCAGCCCAAGGAATTCGGAACGTAAAACTGAAAGCCCTCCCTTGAATAGAAAAGTTGGATGGCGACAACAACTGTATGGGAGGGGGTTTATCGTTTAAACCATCATTCACTTCCAGCGACACCTCGCCAGAAACAACCGCATCGCCAGCAACGTTCAGGTTACCCACTTGAGTTATGGGCTCTTTTTCTTGTTGCCCGAAAATGCCTGGATCGGTTTGGTCCTTGTCGTCGGAAGTCATCTCTCAAGCTCCAGTTGTTGGCGTCGCCAGCGACGATGCGTTTTCTCACGCTAAGTCGAACGGCCTGACACTGACACCTGTAAAATCTGACAGTCCCGACGGGCGGTAATATTTCCCACGCAGTAATCTGGCGACATCCTTCAGATGCCCGCACACGGCTACGTTGCCTTGCGCCATTGCCTACACATCCCTCAGAATCCGCCGGCTTGTGCACTTTGTTGATGCCCCGTAACTTGGTCCGTGCCGCTGCCAATCAGTGGTCGGGTTTAGTCGCCCGGGTTATGTGCATTGCGTATAAGCGTCATCCCGTCGGGTATTTCCTATTCCCGCACTCGATGGTGGCTGTTCGCAGGGCGCCCTAGGGCGCGCCGGTTCGTGCACTCCCGGTCGACTAACCTGCTTACAGCCGCCACCCTTTCGTTTAGTCGCGAACAGGTGGTGGCACCAACTACGAGTGTGCAAAAAATGTTTAAAGAAACACCCAATCCCCCCGAAACCGACTCGGTTTCCCCCTACACATCCGCCCAATCAAAAAAACTCCACGAGGCCGCCGAAAAAGCCCTCGACCATTACCTCAAACCGAAACCTGACCCGCGCAATTCCGTGGATCGCGGCATGCAGATGTTCATGGTCGCCCCCGACATCAACCCCGAAGCCGTGGCCATCCAGACTTACGAAACGTTTTCGTCGGTCAGCATTCTGCTGCTGGATCTGGCGGACAGCCTCGAAGACAAGCCGCGGCATCTGGCGATGGCGATCTATCAATTGAGTGAGATGGGTTTGTTACTGGCGCAGAAGACGCTGGATAACGAACGGGCGATTGCCATTACCTGATCTTGGCGATGGGTTGTAGGTGCTGATGCTTTCGCGAGCAAGCCCGCCCCCACATTCGACCGCCTTTCAATTGAAGGAATACAGGCCAATGTGGCAGCGGGCTTGCCCGCGAAGCTTTCTAAAGATTTGGGGTCAGGCAGAAGCCGGCAACGGCTGAAAGCTGAAGTATTGCTTCAGCGCCTGCACCAGCTCCCCATATTCCGGCGGCGGTCGCTGCACAACGAACCCGGCGTCATATTGCAGCGGGGTCGCGTCTTCGTGACACCACAAGCAGCATGCCGTCAGGTCGATCACTTGCAGGCAGCCGTCACTGGCGGGAATCTTCAGACGCAGATTGAAATCCACCCCCGTCATCATCGGCAAATGGCTGATCAGCATCAGCCCGTCCTCAGACACATTGCCCAGGAAGCCGATGGGTTTGTCGGTGACGCGGTTGAACACTTTGAGGAAATACGGCAGTTGATGCCGTTCTATCCGGCGGTCGGTAAACATATGCGGTTCGCCATGCAGGGCTCTATCACAGAGCCGCGCCTTTGCTTCGGAACGCGCCCGTATCGCAGACGCGCTCTCCCCGCTTCCGGAGTGATGGTCACCCAATCGCCATCACCTTACATCTGCCAGTCGCAGGTGTTGCCCAAGTTAGAGACTCGACTCTAAACCCGGTTCACTGGACTATAGCTCAGGCTGTACAGCCGGCCAGATTTTGTCTGACAACTTCCATTAAAAGCGGGTTGGCCGCACGACGGGTGTGGCGACCGGGATCGGGTAATGGCCCAGACTCTGCAAGGTCTCCAGGCGCGCGCGTGCGCGGTAGGCGTATTCGCTGCTCGGGTAGGAGGCGATGATGAACTGGTAGGTCTGCGCCGCATCGACAAACATTTTCTGCCGTTCAAGGCACTGGCCACGCATCATTGTCACTTCCGGCCACACATAGGGGCGGGCACGGCTGGCGCGCTCGACCTTGGACAGTTCGAGCATCACCTGCTCGCAATTGCCGCGATCATAGGCGCTGTAGGCGTTGTTCAAATGATGGTTCATCGACCAACGGGTGCAGCCCGTCACGGCGAGGACGCTGAGGGCAAGGGCGGCAATGGGCAACAATCGCATGAGGGTTCTCCTGTCTTGAGCTCTGTATCGACCCATCGTCGGAAATCTTCAGGCGCGTTTGCCCCAAAGTGACCAAGTTCAATAAAGAAAACGATAAGTAGTGCAAACGAACAATGACTACACCCTTGGAGCATAGTAGCCTTCGCTAGCGCTTGAACTCAGGAGTCTTTGCATGTCCGTCCGTCGTACCAAAATCGTCGCTACCCTTGGCCCGGCCAGTAACTCGCCGGAAGTTCTCGAACAGCTGATTCTGGCTGGCCTGGACGTTGCCCGTCTGAACTTCTCCCACGGCACCCCCGACGAGCACAAGGCTCGCGCGAAACTGGTGCGTGACCTCGCTGCCAAGCACGGCCGCTTCGTCGCCCTGCTCGGTGACCTGCAAGGCCCGAAAATCCGTATCGCCAAATTCGCCAACAAGAAGATCGAGCTGAAGATCGGTGACCCGTTCACCTTCTCCACCAGCCATCCGTTGACCGAAGGCAACCAGCAAGTGGTCGGCATTGACTACCCGGATCTGGTCAAGGACTGCGGCGTGGGCGACGAGCTGCTGCTCGACGACGGCCGCGTGGTCATGCGCGTTGATACCGCCACGGCCACTGAACTGCATTGCACTGTGACCATCGGCGGCCCGCTGTCCGACCACAAAGGCATCAACCGTCGCGGTGGCGGCCTGACCGCTCCGGCCCTGACTGAAAAAGACAAGGCCGACATCAAGCTCGCCGCTGAAATGGAAGTCGACTACCTGGCGGTGTCCTTCCCGCGTGACGCCGCTGACATGGAATACGCCCGTCAACTGCGTGACGAAGCCGGCGGCACTGCCTGGCTGGTGGCGAAGATCGAACGCGCCGAAGCCGTGGCCGACGACGAAACCCTCGACGGCCTGATCAAGGCTTCCGACGCGGTGATGGTTGCCCGTGGTGACCTCGGTGTGGAAATCGGCGACGCCGAACTGGTGGGCATTCAGAAGAAAATCATTCTGCACGCACGCCGCCACAACAAGGCTGTGATCGTTGCGACCCAAATGATGGAGTCGATGATCCAGAACCCGATGCCGACCCGCGCCGAAGTGTCCGACGTGGCCAACGCCGTGCTCGACTACACCGACGCCGTGATGCTCTCGGCCGAATCCGCCGCTGGCCTGTATCCGCTGGAAGCTGTGCAAGCGATGGCGCGCATCTGCGTCGGCGCTGAAAAGCACCCGACGCTGAAAACCTCCAGCCACCGCATCGGCAAGGAATTCACCCGCTGCGATGAAAGCATCGCGCTGGCGACCATGTACACCGCCAACCATTTCCCGGGCGTCAAAGCGATCATCGCGCTGACCGAAAGTGGTTACACCCCGCTGATCATGTCGCGCATCCGTTCTTCGGTGCCGATCTACGCCTTCTCGCCACACCGCGAGACTCAGGCGCGTGCGGCGATGTTCCGTGGCGTGTACACGATTCCGTTCGACCCAGCCTCGCTGGAACCGCACGAAGTCAGCCAGAAGGCTATCGACGAGCTGGTCAAACGCGGTGTTGTGGAAAAAGGCGACTGGGTCATCCTGACCAAGGGCGACAGCTACCACACCACCGGCGGCACCAACGGCATGAAGATCCTGCACGTAGGCGACCCGCAGGTCTGAGTGATCGGATGCAGAAAAAAACCGCCATGTGAATGGCGGTTTTTTTTCGCCCCTGTAAAGGCCAACACTGGAATTACTCATGCGTCAACTGTCAGGTCTTACAGTAGATGAAGTTCGTGATTCCTGTCCCACTAGGAGCCTGCCAAGGTCGATGCCTGCATCCCATCAAGAACGAAAGAAGGCCTTGCCTTCTAGGAGCCAAACAGATGAATACGACGGATGAAAAACTGTTCAGCAGCACGGGGGAGCTGGATCCGAACTTCGGCGCCGATGGTGCCTACGAGGTGTCACCCCCCTCCGACTATCAGGTGATTTCTCCACAAGCATTGGTTCTTGGTCCAGCGGGAGACTCTTACTACGCTTGTTCGACCATCGCTGTGAATGGCGTCATGGGGTATGCCTACTTTCATCTGACTGAGGGCGGCACACTCGACACGACCTTCGGCAAGGAGGGTTACGTCTTCGGCGATTTTGGTACAAGTCGATTTTTCCCAAGACAGATTTTTTTGGTCGATATTCAAGCAACCCGCAAAATTCTCGTCGTCGGAGACTTCAGAGCCAGCGGCTCCCCATCGAAAAAAGCACTGTTTCGGATGGAGCTGAACGGTACTGCGGACGCTACCTTCGGCAACAATGGTTTAGTCATCGTGGAATCACCGGCCACCCGCTGCGCATCAACAACTGCAACTGACCGTCAACCCAATAACGATCAGGCTCAGGCCTCAGTAATGTCAGATGGAAAAATCCTGTTGCTGCAGAACCTGGATAGTCCATTCGGCGTCATCACTGTGCTGAACAGCGATGGCTCGCCGGACAAGACTTTCAACAAAACGGGACATTTCACCGCTCAACCCGAGAACGCGCTGCAAACATTTTTGGAAAGCGTCATGCGCTTGCCTGATGGCAAATATCTCGCAGTCGGCTGGGTGATCGTGCAGCCGTCCGACGCGCCCCAAGCACTGTTCATTCAGCTCGACGGTACGGGCCAACTCGACACATCGTTCAACAAAACGGGTTATCTGAGCGTTGGTGAAAAAAATGAATACTTTGCAATTCATCAATTGGCCTTGCAGCCCAATCAACGTTTTTTAGCCATCGGTGAAGCTTCTGCAAGCATCAGAAAAGGATTGCTGATCAGTCGAGAGCCAAACGGCGAAGCCAATATTCAGTTCAACCGCGCACAACCGCTCAAGACAGTGCTCGACTATGCAGAAACCGGGTGGCTTGCGGGCACAGTGCAGAGCGACGGAAAACTTCTCGTGGCAGGGAGAGCAGACTTGCCGATGGAGGCCACACAGAACGTTGTCATCGCTCGCTTCATCAGTGACGGCACACTCGACACCTCATTCGGCAAAGGCACCGGCTCCCTGCGTTTCCCGCAGACCACGGGCTCATCACTCGCCATCGCGTTCATGCCTGACAAAGTACTGTTTTTCAGTTGGACAACCGATACGAACATCAAAATCATGCGCGGCCTGCTTGGTTGAAAGTGCGCAATCACCGCTGACAACCTCTTCAGCCATGGGTATCGATGGCGTCAGGATATTGGTCCACCTGACTTTCTGAAAAATAAGCCCCGCCATTTGAATGGCGGGACTTTTTGCGTTCGGGTCAGGCAGGTGTGGCACCTGTGATGACCTCATCGCTGACACAGCTAACCGTAAATCACTGAGTGACATCCCCCGTCTACTGTCAGACCTGACAGTAGACGGGGGATGGTGATGGGTAGCTACTTGAGTCGCCCCCTACTCAAGGACAGCCACATGAACCACTCAGATCGATCTGTGCAGGCCGCAGGGTCGCTTGATGAAAGTTTTGCAGATTCAGGCATTTTTCGTCTGGCCCTCGACTCATTGGAACCTGAAACACTGCTCTTCGGCCTCACGGCAGCACACGCCACCGGGCACCTGTATTTCACAGGTAAAGTACAAAGCGGCGTCACCCATTCGCCCTACCTGCTGGGGCGCTTGCTGGTTGACGGAACGCTGGACAACCGCTTTGGCACGAATGGCGTCGTGACCGGTTTTTTTGCCGGAACAAACGAGTCCCAGGGGAACGCCGTGAGCGTTCTCAGTGACGGCAAAATTCTCGTGACCGGGTCTGTAGGAGGCGCACGTGATCCGGCATTGGCCCGATACCTGCCCGACGGCACGCCGGACGTCGAATTTGGGATGGCGGGCCATGTCGTACTCCCGCGACCTCAAGAGCTCAATGCCCTGATGCTCATGGACGTGGGGGGAGGTAAAGATCAGAGCGTGCCGGCAAACGTCTTGCCCCTCGACAATGGAAAAATCCTGATCGTAAATTCTTACGTCATCACTCATCTGGCGGACACCCGCGCCTTTATTTTCCAGCTCAACAACGATGGTTCGCTGGACACTTCTTTCAATGACAAGGGGTATGTCCAGGTTATTTATCCGGGTGCCGATCCTGCTGACGTCAAAGTGCATGGCGGTTTGATCGATCAGGATGGAAACATTGTCGTCTGCGGCCAACTGGCGCCACGCTCAGGCACGTCGGCGCCCCTGTTCGCGCGCTACGGACTCAACGGCAGCCTCGATCAAGGCTTTGGCAATGGCGGGTTTGTCATTGTGTCAGTGTCGGAGTCCGCCAGACTGGTGGCCATTATTCAACAACCGAACAACCGTCTGCTGGGCATCGGCAGAACCGAAACGCCCCAAGGTCTCTTGATCGGTCTGGAACCGGATGGCAGCGCCAATATCCAGTTCAATCGAGGTCAACCGTTGCTCACCCGATTGAATAATGAGCCCACCTACTGGGCCAGCGGACTCATGCAACCGGATGGCAAGATCGTTTTGATAGGCAAGCAACTGGATGAAACAGCGCCAGCCGTCGTCGCAAGAATACTCAGTGACGGTTCGTTTGATACAACATTCGCGGGCATCGGTTGGGTGGGTACGGACGTTGGCGGCAGAACAACTTTCTACGCTGTCACGCTACAGAAGGATGGAAAGATCGTAGTGGCAGGAACCGGGATTACCCCGGAGTTTCAAGGTCAGGTACTGCGCTTGCACGGACGTGGCTGATTGTCACTTCAAGCGAGCAGAAAGCAAAAGCCCCGGCCTATGAATGACGGGGCTTTTACATTCTGATGCGGCGCTCGAAAGGCAGCGCCCCTTGACCGTGAGGCGCGGCACGCACAACGAACAAACCAGTGTCAACTGTCAGACCTGCCAGTAGACGCGGCAGGATGATGGGCAGCTACTAAAGCCGCAAACAATCCATTCAAGGAGCGTTACATGGCCACTCCAAGCCCATCAGTGCGACAAGCCGGTTCACTGGATGAAAGTTTTGGTGAGAAAGGCATTTGGCACCTGAACATCCCTAACCTGCGGTCGCAAACCCTACTTTTAGACGTTACAGCGCAATCCCCTTCGACACTGGAACGCCTTTATTTTACGGGCGATGCTCCTCATGATTCCGGAGGGCACTACATATTGGGCCGCTTGTTGCCTGAAGGATCGCTGGATAAATCGTTTGGCGTGGATGGCATTGTCAGCGGCTCGCTTGGCTCTGCACCGGTCTCCATCGGCAATTCCATCATCCTGCAGGCCGATGGCAAAATTCTAATGATTGGACTGTCAGGCAACGCCCCCGCACTGGCCCGTTTCTTCTCCGACGGCAAACTGGATCGCGAATTCGGCTCCAACGGTCTTGTGACTCTGCCAATACCCCAAGGCTTGCAGGCTCAGTTCCCCGGTCAATCGAAACGTCAGGATCAAGACTCTTCATACAGCGTAAGCGCATCGACTGAAGGCAAGATCCTGATCGTAAAAACCTTTAATAAGGACTTGTCCCCCTCCCCCCTCGCCTATTTGCTGAACATCGATGGCTCTCTGGACACTTCCTTCAATGGAAAAGGTTATGTCCAAGTGGTTCATCCGGAACATGACCCCAATGCCATAACAATGAACAGCGGATACATCGACGAAAAGGGCAGGATCATGGTCGGTGGCAATCTGTTGCTAGCTTCGGGTGAGTCAATGCCATTATTCGCGTGCTACACCCCCGACGGTCGGCCCGATCCCGCTTTTGGCAACGGCGGATTTGTCGTCCTTTCATCGCCGTCAACACAGTTCACGACCGTCAGAAAAGTGATTCGCCAGCCGAACAATCGGCTTCTGGCGTTAGGGTGGGCAGGCAGCGCTGAACAGGGCCTTTTGATCAGCCTCGAACCGGATGGTAAAGCCAATATTCAGTTCAACCGTGGACAACCTTTGCTGACCCAAGTGGATGGCCGCAACACCACATGGCGAAATGCAGTCATGCAACCTGACGGAAAAATCGTGCTGCTCGGCAATAGCCACTGGCCAGGAGAAGATAACAACGTGATAGTGGCCAGACTGCTGAGCGATGCGAAAGACGATCTCTCTTTCAACGACCAAGGTTGGGTCATTACTTCACTAGGGGCGGTTAATCGTTTCGACGGCCTCACTCTGCAGGACGATGGAAAAATCGTGATCGCGGGCTTTCTGTCAACGTCGGTGGTTCAGGGCGTGATCCTTCGTTTCCACGGGAAGAGTTGAAGCCGACACACAGTCTGTCTGCAATTCAATGTCGCCCCGTCATGTGAATGGTGGGGCTTTTGTCTTTCTGATCCCAGAGGGGTTTTGACTGATCAAATGCAATCGCGAGCATGCTCACTACAGGGGAATGAATTTCAGATTTGGGAGGACGCTTGCTCCCGAAAGGCCGCTACCGTCAGCGAAAATTCAATGCCGCTTGATAAACCCGGTCAACGCCGCCAGCGCCTCGGGTGAACGCAACCGCTGGGTAAACAGCGCGCCCTCCTCCTCGATCACTTGGCGGATCAGCTCGCGATCCGGAGCTTTCATCAGTTGCTTGCTGATACGCACCGCTTGCGGCGGTAACTCATCGAAGCGCAGTGCCATTTCCCGTGCCTTGGCCAACGCGGCTTCTCCACTGCCCAACGCTTCGGTGGCAATGCCCCACTGGGCGGCTTGCTCGCCACTGAAACCTTCGCCGAGCAACAACAACTCAGCTGCTTTCGCCTGGCCGAGCAAGCGCGGCAGGATCAGGCTAGAGCCGAATTCCGGGCATAAACCCAGGTTGACGAATGGCATGCGCAGCCGCGCATCGCGGCTGACGTAAACCAGATCGCAATGCAGCAACAGCGTCGTGCCAATCCCCACCGCCGCGCCGGCCACGGCCGCGATCACTGGCTTACGACATTCAAGCAGGTTGAGCATGAAGTGAAACACCGGGCTGTCCAGATTGTTCGGTGGCTGCTGGATGAAGTCGGCGATGTCGTTGCCGGCGGTGAAACACTCGGCGCTGCCGGTGATCAGTACGGCGTTGATTTCAGGATCACTGTCGGCCTGCTTCAACGCCTCGGCGAGACGGCTGTACATGGCGCGGGTCAGGGCGTTTTTCTTGTCCGGGCGATTGAGGCGCAGGGTCAGTAAACCGCGCTCGCGTTCCAGCAGGATGGCTTCGGTCATGGCGTGTCTCGCGTCTGATGGATCAGCGCTCAACCACGGCTGAGGAATACGTCGGCCAGCAGTTGATTGCGCGGCAATCCGGCCAGGTACAGACGCCGGGCGAAGGCGTCGACACTGGCCGTCGAGCCGCAGACTAAGGCCAGGGTTTGCCGGGAAACAAGGCGCAGTTGCGCCAAAGCGGCGGGTGCCTCGGCCGCCGTCCATAGCTCGACGGTCAGGTTTTCACGCTGGGTGGCCAGTGCGCCAAGGGGTTTGGCCAGATAGTGCTCGCTGGCGTCATGGGCCAGGTGAATGACGCGGATGGCGCCTTGGTGATCCTGACGCAGCGCTTCACGCAAGACACCGAACAACGGCCCCAGGCCTGTACCCGCCGCCAGCAGCCACAACGGTCGTGTATGCCAGTCGGCGTCGTATTGCAACGCACCACCGCGCAGTTCGCCGAGGCGGATCGGGTCGCCGATCTGCAGACAACGCGCCGCATCGCTGAACTCCCCGGGCTGGCGGCAATCGAGGTGAAACTCCAGGAAACGGTCTTCTTCCGGCAGGCTGGCCAGCGAATACGGACGTGCGATGTGATTGATCCACAACACCAGATGTTGCCCGGCGCTGTAGCGCAGCGGACGCTGCGGATTGAGGCGCAAACGCAGAACGCTATCGCTCAGCCAGTCCAGCGCCTCGACAACTGCCGGGCGTCCGTCCGTCGCCGGATCGAAGGTGTGCACCTGCAAGTCTTCGACAACCTGGCACTGACAAGCCAGCCGCCAACCCTGCTGGCGCTGTTCGGCACTCAAGGCATCCGGGCGATTGTCGGCCGGCAGGCCTTGCACGCACTGCACCAGGCATGCATGACAACTGCCGGCGCGGCAGCTATATGGCACCGCCACGCCGTTCTGATTGAGGGCATCGAGCAGGTTGCTACCTGCCGCTACCGACCAGTTCTGCTGACCAACGCGAAGCTCAGGCATCTACGTTCTCCCAGGCTGCAGCACAGCGATTGCGCCCGTCACGCTTGGCTCGATAGAGCGCCTGGTCGGCACGCTGCAGGGCGTCATCCAGATCATCGCCCAAGGTCAACAGGGTCATGCCGGCCGAGAGGCTGAGATCACGCACATTCACGCCGACCAATTCGACGTCGGTAAAGGCCACGCGCAGACGTTCACAGCAGGCGGTCAGGCGTTCGGCGTCGCAGTCGGGCAGCAACACCACGAATTCCTCACCACCATAACGCGCCAATACATCGCCGTCGCGCAGACACGCTTGGGCGACAGCGGCAAAGGCCTGCAACACCTGATCGCCGGCGGCGTGACCGTGCAAGTCGTTGATGCGTTTGAAATGGTCGAGGTCGATCAGCGCCAGGCCGTGCACCGCTTCGCTGTCCATCGCATTCAGTTCACGCGAGGCCAGACGCAGAAAGTGTCGACGATTGAACAGCCCGGTCAACTCGTCGGTGGCGACCAGGTCTTCGAGCTGGCGCATCATCCCGCGCAAGGTGTCCTGATGTGCCTGCAAGGCAAACCGGCGCTGGCGTATGCGTTGACGCGAAACCTGAACAAAGCGCGCATAAATCACCAGCCACGCCAGCACCATCGCCAGGATGCACACTTGCAGCACGGCGAGCGCTGGCTCCGGCAGGCGGAAGTGGTATCCGTCCCACAGGGTAATCGCGCAGAAACTGAAGAACACCAACAGGGCACAGCGGATGAACGCCCGTCGGCTCAGATGAAACAGACCGAACAGCAGGATCAGCACGTAGAACACCAAAAACGCGCCCCGGGCCTCGTCCAGATGAGCGATCAGCCACGTCTGCCAGCCGAGCCCGAGCAGCACTTGCGCTTCGGTCAGGCTGGGGTCGGCAAAACGCATATTGCGTCCGGTCCAGAACAGGCCGAACAAGGTGGCTTGGCTGATCACCACCAGCGTACTGCCGATGGTCACAGCACGCAGGGACTCGCCGAAATGACCGGTAAAAAACGCCAGCCACAGCAGCAGCAAAGCCAATCCATAGGTGGCTGCAGCGAGGGCGAAGCGTTTAAGCAAAAGACGTTGAATGGCGTTATGGGTCAATCGTTGACTCACCGTGCGATTGGAGGCTGACCGAGTGTCCTACCCTACAGACCGGCTGCCACTTTAGTGGCGTAGTCGATAAATGACCATTGATTTTCGGGCCGGATAATTGGCGTCAAAAGCGTGGCCTCAAAAGCCCCTCACCGCCCTGGGAGACAGGGCCTGACTGAGGGGCAAGGATCTCGATTTGCCAATGCAATCCCCCGCCCCCCGTCAAGCCATTCGACCAACGAATGAATCCCGGCGCGTGTATGCCCCACCGAGGCGCGGTATACTGCCGCGCCTTTTTAGCGTCGCGCCAGCAGCCCCGGCGTGCCCGGCCCAAAGGGCCAGCTTCAAGTTGCAAGCTCAAAGCCGCAAGCTCAAACAGTCCACGTACTGCCTTTGACTTGCCGCTCGAAGCTCGAAGCTCAAAGCTGCCCTATTAAAATGTTCCCGTCTTTTAGAGGAGCGCGACTCATGACCGTGATCAAGCAAGACGACCTGATTCAGAGCGTTGCCGACGCCCTGCAGTTCATTTCCTATTACCACCCCGTGGATTTCATCCAGGCGATGCACGAAGCCTACCTGCGCGAAGAATCGCCAGCGGCCCGTGACTCGATGGCGCAGATCCTGATCAACTCGCGCATGTGCGCCACCGGCCACCGCCCGATCTGCCAGGACACCGGTATCGTCACCGTGTTCGTGCGCGTCGGCATGGACGTACGCTGGGATGGCGCCACCATGGGCCTGGACGACATGATCAATGAAGGCGTGCGCCGCGCCTACAACCTGCCGGAAAACGTCCTGCGTGCCTCGATCCTCGCCGACCCGGCGGGCGCTCGTAAAAACACCAAGGACAACACCCCGGCAGTCATCCACTACTCCATCGTCCCGGGTAACACCGTGGAAGTGGACGTGGCGGCCAAGGGCGGCGGTTCCGAGAACAAATCGAAAATGGCCATGCTCAACCCGTCCGACTCGATCGTCGACTGGGTACTGAAGACCGTTCCGACCATGGGCGCTGGCTGGTGCCCACCGGGCATGCTCGGCATCGGCATCGGCGGCACCGCCGAGAAAGCCGCGGTCATGGCTAAAGAAGTGTTGATGGAATCCATCGACATCCACGAACTCAAGGCCCGTGGCCCGCAGAACCGCATCGAAGAAATGCGTCTGGAGCTGTTCGAGAAGGTCAACCAGTTGGGCATCGGCGCCCAGGGCCTCGGCGGCCTGACCACCGTGCTCGACGTGAAGATCATGGACTACCCGACCCACGCCGCCTCCCTGCCGGTGTGCATGATCCCGAACTGCGCTGCCACCCGTCACGCGCACTTCGTGCTCGACGGTTCCGGCCCAGCTTCGCTGGAAGCGCCACCGCTGGACGCCTACCCGGAAATCGTCTGGGAAGCCGGCCCGTCGGCCCGTCGCGTCAACCTCGACACCTTGACCCCGGAAGACGTGCAGAGCTGGAAGCCGGGCGAAACCGTGCTGCTCAACGGCAAAATGCTCACCGGTCGCGACGCGGCGCACAAGCGCATGGTCGAGATGCTGAACAAGGGTGAAACCTTGCCGGTGGATCTGAAAGGTCGCTTCATCTACTACGTCGGCCCGGTTGATCCGGTCGGTGACGAAGTGGTGGGCCCGGCAGGTCCGACCACGGCAACGCGGATGGACAAGTTCACCCGTCAGATCCTTGAGCAAACCGGTCTGCTGGGCATGATCGGCAAGTCCGAGCGCGGCCCGACTGCGATCGAGGCGATCAAGGACAACAAAGCCGTGTACCTGATGGCGGTCGGCGGCGCGGCTTACCTGGTGGCGCAAGCGATCAAGAAGTCCAAAGTGCTGGCGTTTGCCGAACTGGGCATGGAAGCGATCTACGAGTTCGAGGTCAAGGACATGCCAGTGACGGTTGCTGTCGACAGCAAAGGCGAGTCGGTACACATCACCGGCCCTGCGATCTGGCAACAGAAGATCAGCCAAAGCCTGGCGGTAGAAGTGCAGTAAGCGTTTCATCGCGGCAAACGAAGCCGGCCCGTCTCACGACGGGCCGGTTTTTTTGTGCCTACGCCCCCGACATCCGGCCCAACCATTGCTTTGGCGATAAAAACCGCGCCAATGCACACAATTTGATCTTATTGACCTGTCAGATCTGACAGGTTACGCCTCGTCCGATTCTTGGTAGCGTCCAATCAACTACGCCACCGCAAGTGCACCGGACGCAATCATGGCCGAACAAGAGCTGAGCATCGTTACACCCTCCATTGCCAAAAGCTCGACGATCGCCACGATCGGCAAAAGTTGGGGCGCGGTCGGCCCTACGGGTGCCGCCTCATTCGTACTGCCTTTGCCGACATCCGCCGGGCGAGGCTGGGATCCGCAACTGTCCCTGTCCTACAGCAGCCAGACCGGCAATGGTCCATTCGGCATCGGCTGGGGACTGGGCCTCAGTGAGATCAGCCGACGTACCAGCAAGGGCGTGCCGCACTACACCGATCACGATGAAATCATCGGCGCCGATGGTGAGGTGTGGATGCCGGAACTGGAAGCCGACGGCACGATCAAGTCGCGCCTTGAATCCACCTATGACGGCGATGACGTCGGCCCGCACAGCGTGGTGCGCTACTGGCCCCGGGTGGAAGGTGATTTTGCGTTGCGTGAATACTGGCAGCGCGCGCCGGGTTCAGGAGAGGGGGTTGCGCCGGGTTTCTGGCTGATACACGGCGCCGACGGTTCGCTGCATGTCTACGGCAAAACAGAGAATTCACGCAGCGCAGACCCGGACGACCCGCAGCGCATTGGCGCCTGGCTGCTCTGCGAAAGCATGAACGCTCGCGGTGAACACATCGGTTACGTGTACAAGGCCGATGATCAGGATCCCGACCCCGTCCACGACTACCGTGCCCAGCGCTATCTGGAGCGGGTGCACTACGGCAACTTCACCGCGAGCCAAAAACTGTATGCCTGGGAGTTGGAGGATACCGCGCCGCCACAGTGGCATTTTCAGCTGTTGTTTGACTACGGTGAGCGCACCACGTCGCTGACCGAGGTTCCGGTGTATGACGGCGCTACCCTCAAGCCGTGGCTCAACCGCGCAGACCGCTTCTCGACCTACGGGCAGGGCTTTGAGGTGGGCACCCGCAGGCGTTGCCAGCAAGTGCTGATGTTCCACCGCTTCCCCACGAAAGCGGACGACTCGCCGAAACTGGTACGTCGTCTGCTGCTGGAATACCGCGACCCGCAAACCGTGACGCAATGGGCCTTCAGCCAGATCGCTGCGGCCCATTATCAGGCCTTTGATGCCAGTGGCTTTGTCGAGAACTCGCCGCCGGTGGAGTTCGACTACTCGCCCTTCGACCTCAATAAAACCTCAGCTCGTTTGTTCGAGTCACAAACCCAGCCAGGCATTGAAGACGGCAACTTCTACCAGTGCGTTGACCTCTACGGTGAAGGCATTCCAGGGTTTCTCTGCCGCTATGACCAGGGCTGGTATTACCGCGAACCATTGCGTGCCACACCGCAAACCGACGACATCGACTACGGGCCCTGGACGCAACTGGACAAGATCCCGGTGGCCGATCGCAACCGCGCGGTACAGCAATTGCTCACCGATCTGACCGGTGACGGACGCCTGGACTGGATCACTGCGCAGCCGGGCATCAGTGGTTTCCGTACGCTGAATGCACAGCGTAACTTCGCCGACTTCGTCCCCTTCGACAAATTCCCGCTGGAGTTTTTCAACACCCTGTCGACACTCGGCGACTTGAGTGGAGACGGTTTGAGTTCCGTTGCATTGATCGGCCCGAACTCGGTGCGGCTGTACGCCAACCGCCGCGAGCAGGGCTTTGCCGCGGCTCAAGACGTCAATCACAAGCCTGACGACGACCGCTTGCCGTTGTTCAGTGATTCACCCACCGAACTGGTACTGCTGGGCAACTTGCTGGGCAGCGACATGCCCGAGCTAAGCCGCATCCGCCATGACGAAATCACATGCTGGCCCAATCTGGGCCACGGTACGTTTGGCGAAGGTCGCAAGATCAGCGACTTGCCCTTCACTTACGAGCAATTCGATTCGTCGCGCGTACGCCTCGCCGACCTCGACGGCTCCGGTGCCTCGGCGCTGATCTATCTGCAATCCGACACTTTCGAGATTTATCTGAACCGCGGCGGCAATGGTCTGGAGCAGATTCCCATCACCGTGCCGTGGCCCGAAGGCGTGCGTTATGACCGCCTTTGCCAGGTGAGCTTCGCCGACCTGCAAGGGCTGGGCTGCGCCAGCCTGATCCTGACGGTGCCGTACGTTCAACCGCAGCATTGGCGTTACGACTTCGTGCCGGCAAAGCCTTATCTGCTGACGTCCAGCAACAACAATATGGGCTGCAGTGCCAGCGTGGTCTATCGCAGTTCCGCACAGGAATGGCTCGATGAAAAACAACGAATACTGAAACTCAACCAAATACCGGTCTCGAACCTGCCGTTCCCGGTGGCCGTGGTGAAAAAACAGCAGCAACTGGATGAGGTCACCGGGAACTGCCTGACCCAGATATTTACTTGGCGCGAAGGTGTCTACGACAGCAAGGACCGCGAGTTCCGTGGCTTTGGTCAGTTGCAGCAGACCGACAGCGAAAGCGCCACCGGCGATGACGATGTCGGGTTCAGCGACCCCGTACGGGTCTGCACCTGGTTCCATACTGGGCAATCGATGGATCGGCCCCGCGACTTTTATTTCAACGAGGACGCACAGGCTGTTGCACTGGGCAAGACGCTGTTCAGCCGTTATCACGCTGCCGACGAAGTCGACGAACCGATCGAGCCACACGACGCCGACAGCCAATACCAGATTTCCCGGGCGCTGGTCGGGGCGGTCACCCGCATCGAAACCTATGCCGATGCCCAGGTCGACGAACCGGGCATTGCCACGCCGTATGCGGTGCAGGAGATGCGCTATCTGGTACGCGAAGTGCGCCCCAAGGGTTCGTATGCGGCAGCGACTTTACTGCCGCTGATGCTGGAAAAAATCAGCTACCAGTACGACCGGTTTATCGAGGACCCACTGTGCCGTCACGAGGTCAACCTGCGCTGGAACGAGTACGGGCTGTCGACCCACGCACTGACGGTAAGCTATGCACGTCGCCTGACCCGTGAAGACTCGCCGCCATTTACCGACCCGGATGAACAACAGTGGTGGCGCGACGCCCATGACGAGGCGCAGCAGTCGTTCTATCTGAGCGAAACCCGTTCCCGCTTCATCGACCTGGATGAAGATCCTCAGCATTGGCGACTGGGCTTGCCATACCAACTGCGCAGCAATGCGTTGGTTCTGCCCAAAGGCACGCTGCCGACCGGTCTTTCGCCGGCGCAGGTCTCTTTCGACCAACTGAGGGATCATCAGGATTCGCCGCACTGGAACTCCGAGCGCGTATTGACGACCCAGTCCGTGCAGCGCTACGTGAAAACCGACGGCACGCTGCTGGCCGACGGCGTTGCCGAATTCGAAGCACTGGCAGGCCCGCTGGAACTGGCGCAACTGGACAAGATTGCACTGGACGCTTACGGCGTCCTGCCGCCGCCGTTCGACATCCGCGCCGAACTGGAGAGGATCGGTTACACGCCAATGCAGTTTCTGTTCTGGTCCCCCCCCTTGACTGGCACGGAACACGACTTGTGGTCGTCAACGTTCTCCATCGCCGAATACGCCGACCTCCAAGGCTTTTACAAAGTGCTCGGTTACCGCGAAACCCCCAGCCACGGCACGACCAGGGCCGAATACGACGATTACCATTTGGCACTCACGCGTATCGTGCTGCCCGACGGCTGCACCACCCGCATCGATTACGACTATCACGCCCTGCAACCACTGCGCATCATCGATCCCAACGACAACGTTGAAGAGGCGATTTACGAACCTTCCGGGCAACCGTTGGCCACCAGTTTTTACGGCACCGAAAAGGGTGTCGCCGCGGGTTTCAGACCGCTGAGCGAATACGATCGTCCGGCGGATCATCACCCGGACCCGGCCATCGAAAATCCGGCGCTGGCGGTGCAAAAAGCCGCCAGCACCCTGCGCAAGGACTTGTTCAGCTGGATGGGTGTCGTTGCTGCGACCGAGCCGTGGGTGAACGAGGGATACCTGTTGCCCAGCGGACATATTCGGGCTAGCGCGCGTCAAAGGCTTGCACGACGCAACACGCTGACGTCACCAGAACAGGCCTTGCTTGAAGCGATCACATCGGCTCACCGGGAGCCGGTGCACAGCGTCGTGCTGAGCGCCGACCGTTACCCCGACGACGAGATCCCCGCACAAATCCAGATCATCAAGGCCTGCGTCGATGGTTTTGGCCGGGCGTTGCAAACCCAGCAACTTGTAGACCCGGGCATGGCGTACAAGGTGGTGGATGGCTCACTCGTCGTTCAAGACGGCCAGTATGTCGAGGTACATGCCGATCCGCGCTGGCGCATCAGCCAACGCGTGGAATACAACAACAAGGGGGAACCGAATCGCCAGTTCCGAGCGTTTTTGGCCAATGTGCATGGCTACATCAAGGATCAATCCCTTCGCGAGCTCGGCTACTTCGATCAACTGTTCTATGACGCTTTGGGACGGCAAATAAAACTGATCAACGCCAAAGGCGAGTTCTCCCGCGAGACCTACCATCCCTGGTACCACATCAGCGAAGACTTCAACGACACCGCCGAGCCTTCGCCCGAAACAATGGTTCCTCGGTCATGACCGCCAGTGAGCATTGGCGTACACCCACGCTCTCGGTGAGCGACGGCCGTGGCCTGCCTGTTCGGCAGGTCGCTTACTTGCGTACCGTTGCACAAACCACGCCTCTGGTGAACCGTCAGCAGCATGATGCGGTGGGACGGCTGGTGGCGCAGTGGGATCCGCGCCTGTTGGTTCCGTGCCAGACCACGGTGTATGCCTTGAGCGGTGCCGCGCTGAAATCCGACAGCGTCGACGCCGGCTGGCGCTTGAACCTGCCCGGGCTGGCGGGCGAGCCGCGCAAGCGTTGGGACGAGCGCGACCACCAATGGCTCACGGCCTTCGATAACCAGTTGCGTGTGGTGGCGATCGAACAGAACGGTGAGGTCGAAGCTTTCACCTACGCCGATGCCTCGGCCGATGCCGGGCACAACCTGCGCGGTCAGTTGCTGGCGCACAAAGACAATGGCGGCACGCTGCACACCGACAGCTTCGCCCTGTCCGGCCAGCCGATGCAGGAAACCCGCACCTTTGGCGATGGCGAAGCCTTCACCAGTCAACGAGTGTTCAGCCCCGTGGGTGCCGTACTGGAACAGACCGATGCCGGCGACCATCGGCAGCAGTCGCGCTATGGCCTGGCCGGGCAACTCAAGCAGGTGCAATTGCTGATCAACGGCCAGCCCGACTGGCAGCCGGTTCTGCTCGATGCGCAATACAACGCCGCCGACCAGATCATCGAACAGCAGGCCGGTAACGGCGTGCTCAGCCAATGGACTTACGATCCGGCCGATGGTCGCCTGCACACCCAGCGCAGCCGCAAAGCTGCCGGTGCGGTCTTGCAAGACTTCGAATACTTCTACGACCCGGTCGGCAATATCACCCGCATTGAAGACCACGCCTTCCAGCCGGTCTGGTTTGCCAACCAGCTCATCGAGGGTCACCGTGATTTCTGCTACGACTCGCTGTACCGACTGACCTGCGCCACCGGCTATGACGACGGCCCGCTCTCGGACATTCCCGGCCTGCCGCAACCGACCGACCCGAACAACCGCCTCAACTACACCCAGACCTATGAGTACGACCCCGGTGGGAACCTGATCAAGTTGTGCCACGTACGGGCCGGAGCCAATCACACCGTCCAGATGTGTATCGACTCGACCAGCAACCGCGGCGTGCGCTGGAAACCGGGCGACCCGCCTCCTGACTTCGACAAGCTGTTCGACCGCCACGGCAATCTGCAGACGCTGGCTACCGGGGACATGCTATGGAACGTGCGAGACGAGCTGGCCTGCGTGACGCTGATCCACCGTGAAGACGCTCGCGACGACACCGAGCACTACCACTACAGCCAAGGCGTGCGGGTGTTCAAACGTCATGAAACCTTTACCGACGCCGCCGAACATTTCCATCAGGTGCGCTATTTGCCGGGGCTGGAAATTCGCACAAAGGACAACGGTGAAGAACTGCACGTCATCAGTGTCGGCAGCGCACGCTGTCTGCATTGGGCAAAAAAACCACCCCAAGGCGTCGAGATCAATCAACTGCGCTACAGCCTCGAGGATCACTTGGGGTCCTGCACGATGGAACTGGACCAGAACGCCGAGATCACCAGTCAGGAAGGCTATTACCCGTTCGGTGCCACTGCCTGGATGCTTGCAAAGTTCTTGATTGAGGTGAGTTACAGGTTCATTCGTTATTCGGGCAAAGAGATGGATGCCAGCGGTTTTTATTACTACGGCGCACGGTATTACGCAGCGTGGGAGCAACGCTGGATCAGCCCCGACCCGGCGGGGGATGTGGACGGACTGAATTTGTATGAGTTTGTCAGCAACAATCCGCTGCGTTTTGTGGATGCCGCGGGTGAAAGTGAACTGGAGGCTGCCATCAAGCTTTCTTCTGAGTTCATTTCCACTGTAGGGGGATTTGCCGACCAGACCAATAAGGTCATGCATGACGTCATTCATCAGAAACATTTGGGAAGAAACCTCCTGGCCAATTTCGTTGCGGAGGTAGGCAAAGGTATTGCTGGCTATGAAGTGGGCGTCAGAGCGGCGGGAGGGGTTGATAGCGTCGTTCCAAGCGTTCCTGGTATTCCTTTTCTGGGAACCGGTGGATTGACCGCCGGCAACCTCGCCGGCGATCTGGTCAATGCCGTGTTGGATCCGGTGAGTAATGAGATTGCGGACAGGGTTGGCGTCCGCCTGGGCCCGTTGATACCACAAACGTCGACGATGTCGGTCGAAAAGATCAATGAGGACTTGGGGATCTCTACTACTTCCCAAAAAAAAACAGGCATGCAAGACATCAAGGACAAGCTGAATTCAATAGCGAGCTCAGCCCCTGATTTTCTCCTGAACCGAGTTATATCCAGTTGGATCTCGATTATTCCCGGCGCTCTCAGCATGTTGGCTCGAGCTATCGAAGCAGAAGACATCAAAAACGGTCTGGATCCCGTCAAGATCGCCAAAATCGAGACGATGTATCTCCAGTGGCAGCAGGCTGTTACAGAGCAGTCGAATTTATACGAAGCCGCCTTCAAAGCATCAGGCTCGGATGTCGGTCTGGCGACTTTGCGCGCACAAACCGCGGCTGTTCAGGCCGACATCGCCCACGGACTCAGGGGAGTGGCCGCGTACAAGGAAAGGAACACAACGGATAACCGGTTTTTACGACAGCAGGCTCACCCAGTCGCTAAAAAACATTCCCGGTTGTACAACTGGTGGATCCATGGGAATTAGATCGCCTCATTGGCGCACGCCATCACTCTCTGTGAGCGATGGCCGTGGCCTGCCGATTTGTCAGGTCGACTATTTGCGTAGTGTTGAGGGTGACGGTGCAACGTCTTTGACAAGCCGTCAGTGTCACGATGCAAGTGGGCGATTGGTGGCTCAATGGGATCCGCGCCTGACGGTGCCCAGCCTGACCACCGTTTATGGCTTGGGCGGCGCAGTACTGAAGTCCGACAGCGTCGACGCCGGCTGGCGCCTGAACCTGCCGGGATTGGCCGGTGAGCCGCAGCAACGCTGGGACGAGCGCGGCAGCCATTGGCGTACTGCCTTCGACGACCAATTGCGCGCAGTGGCCGTCGAGGAAAACGGCGAGGCCCTGGTCGATGTGTTCAGCTATGCCGACGCCACTGCCGATGCTGGCTACAACCTGCGCGGGCAATTGCTGCAAAGCCAGGATCGCTCCGGCACGCGGCACACCGACAGCTTCGCCCTGTCCGGCCAGCCGATACAGGAAACCCGCACCTTTGGCGATGGCGAAGCCTTCACCAGTCAACGGGTGTTCAGCCCCTTGGGTGCCGTACTGGAACAGACCGATGCCGGCGACCATCGGCAGCAGTCGCGCTATGGCCTGGCCGGGCAACTCAAGCAGGTGCAATTGCTGATCAACGGCCAGCCCGACTGGCAGCCGGTTCTGCTCGATGCGCAATACAACGCCGTCGACCAGATCATCGAACAGCAGGCCGGTAACGGCGTGCTCAGCCAATGGACTTACGATCCGGCCGATGGTCGCCTGCACACCCAGCGCAGCCGCAAAGCTGCCGGTGCGGTGCTGCAGGATTTCGAGTATTTCTACGACCCGGTCGGCAATATCACCCGCATTGAAGACCACGCCTTCCAGCCGGTGTGGTTTGCCAACCAGCTCATCGAGGGTCACCGTGATTTCTGCTACGACTCGCTGTACCGACTGACCTGCGCCACCGGCTATGACGACGGCCCGCTCTCGGACATTCCCGGCCTGCCGCAACCGACCGACCCGAACAACCGCCTCAACTACACCCAGACCTATGAGTACGACCCCGGTGGAAACCTGATCAAGTTGTGCCACGTACGGGCCGGAGCCAATCACACCGTCCAGATGTGTATCGACTCGACCAGCAACCGCGGCGTGCGCTGGAAACCGGGCGACCCGCCCCCTGGCTTCGACAAGCTGTTCGACCGCCACGGCAATCTGCAGACGCTGGCTACCGGGGACATGCAATGGAACGTGCGAGACGAGCTGGCCTGCGTGACGCTGATCCACCGTGAAGACGCTCGCGACGACGCCGAGCACTACCACTACAGCCAAGGTGTGCGGGTGTTCAAACGTCATGAAACCTTTACCGACGCCGCCGAACACTTCCATCAGGTGCGCTATTTGCCGGGGCTGGAAATTCGCACAAAGGACAATGGCGAGGTGTTGCACGTCATCAGTGTTGGCAATGTGCGCTGCCTGCACTGGACGAAAAATCCCCCGCCAGGCGCCGAAAACAATCAACGCCGCTACAGCCTCGACGATCACCTGGGCTCCTGCGTGATGGAACTGGATCAGAGCGCCCAAGTGATCAGCCACGAAGGCTATTACCCGTTTGGTGCCACGGCGTGGATGGCTACCCGATCGGCGATTGAGGTCAGTTACAAATTCATTCGCTATTCGGGCAAGGAGATGGACGCCAGCGGTTTTTATTACTACGGCGCCCGTTATTACGCGCCATGGGTGCAACGCTGGATCAGCGCAGATCCAGCCGGCGATGTGCAGGGTTTGAATCTGTACACCTTCGTGTCGAACAACCCGATGATTTACGTTGATCCTGATGGACAAAAGGGGTTCGATTTCAATCGGATCGCGAGCCTGTTTCGAACCACAGCCAGTGTCGCAAACCAGGTACATGACACTGCCGACAGATTTGATGGTCCTGATGATGAAGCGGATGTCAGCCAGGAAATCCGTGACAACATGACCTTCCGCCGCTTCCTTTTCTCCAAGAAGGGGATGGGAGCCTTCAGTCTGGGGTTCACGGTCGGGGGCGTCGTCGGCGGAGTGGCCGGATCATTCGCCCCCGTCATAGGCAATACGATAGGCGGCTTCATCGGTGGTTTAGTGGGTGGATTGGGGGCGGCGTATGTCCGTTACCGCTTTTTCAAGCGTGGCATCCGCGTGACAGAAACCCTACACACTGCTGACATCCGTGATGCCATACAGGCCGTCGCCGAAGGAGCCAACGATGTCGCCAACGGCACAATCCCCCAAATCATTCAGGACAACCTGAACCAGATCCGGCAATCAGCCACAGAGGCGCTGCTGGAAAAGGTCAAGGAAATGTCCCCGCTGGATCAACTTGAATTCACAGAAATGGTGGAGGCTGGCCACTCAATCGCTGACGCATACCGCTCAGTATCAGGTCTGGCAGCGGCGGCATCTCGCGGCATTCAGGACGGACTGGAAGCAGTCCAGGAAATACATGACAACCTCAGTGAAGCAGAGCAAGCGAACCATCGGCTCCAGGCGATGATGGACAACATCGCTGCGCAGCCGATGGCGCAACCCATGACCAGGCCCGTGCCCAAACCCCGGACGAAATTCATTCGTCGGGCGTCTGTCGGCGAAACCGTCGTGTGACATCCATGGCCGCTCCGATCAGCGCGCCGGTCCACGCCCGCCCATGCTATCGTGCCCGCCCGACCTGCCACCCGTCTGCCCAGCATGCTGCCGACTTCCCGTACTTTGCGTCTGTCGTTGTATACCCTGCTGATCATCGCCGGTGCCGCGCTCGCGGCCACTCTGGCCATCCGCCACGCCGAACGGCAGGCGCTGGAGGAGGACGCGACCCGCGCCAACCAGCAACTGGCGTTGTACGCCAATTCATTGCACACCCTGATCGACCGCTATCGCGCCCTTCCCGATGTGCTGGCGCTGGACCCGCAATTGCGGTCGGCACTGGCCGGCCCGGTCGATGCCGAGGAACAAGCGGCCCTTAATCTGAAGCTGGAAAAGATCAACGGTGCGGCGCAGTCCTCGACCCTGGAACTGCTCGACCACACCGGCCTCGCCGTGGCTGCCAGCAACTGGCGGCTGCCGAGCAGTTACGTCGGCCACAACTACGGTTTTCGCCCCTATTTCAGTCAGACCCGTACCCAGGGCAGCGGGCGTTTTTACGCCGTGGGCGTGACCAGCGGGATTCCCGGCTACTTCCTCTCCAGCGCGGTGCTCGGCGATAACAATGAGTTCCTGGGGGCGATGGTGGTCAAGCTGGAATTCCCCGAACTTGAACGCGAATGGAGCCAGGGCAACGACACGCTATTGGTCAGCGATGCACGCGGCATCATTTTCATCGCCAACCAGCCCGGCTGGCGCTATCGCTCGTTGCGACCGTTGAGCGCCAGCGATCTGGCCGAGATCAAGGCCACCCGTCAGTACGACAAACAGTCGCTGGTGCAACTGACCCATCTGTCGCTACGCCTTTTCGATGACAACAGCGAACTGCGCCGGGTCGAAGGTCCGCAAGGCACAGCAGATTATTTGTGGGAATCGCTGCCGCTGGCCGCCGAAGGCTGGACGCTGCACCTTTTGCGTCGCCCGCAAGTGGCGTTCGAAGACCTGCGCAACGCCGGGCTCGCCGCTGCCGGCGTGTGGCTGGCGCTGGTGTTTCTGCTGCTGTTTCTCAACCAGCGCTGGCGCCTGTCGAAAATCCGCCAGCGCAACCGTGAAGAGCTGGAGCAACTGGTCGAGGAACGCACTCGCGAGTTGCGCACCGCACAGGACGGTCTGGTGCAATCGGCCAAACTCGCGGCATTGGGCCAGATGTCCGCCGCACTCGCCCACGAAATCAATCAACCGCTGACCGCTCAGCGCATGCAACTGGCAACGCTGCGCCTGCTGCTCGACCATGGCCGGGTCGATGACGCCTATAAGGCACTCAAACCGGTAGACGATATGCTCACGCGCATGGCCGCCCTCACCGGCCATCTGAAAACCTTCGCCAGAAAAAGCCCCGGCGGTTTGCGCGAGCGCCTGGATCTGGCGACGGTGGTTGATCAGTCCCTGCAACTGCTCGATGCGCGGCTGCGCGACGAACAGGTCAGTCTGGTGCTGCACCTGACGCGTCCGGCGTGGGTACGCGGTGATGCGATCCGTCTGGAACAAGTGCTGATCAACCTGTTGCGCAACGCGCTCGATGCGATGCAGGGCAAACCGTGCAAGCGTCTGGAAATCCGCCTGCAGGCCGATGAGCAACTGTGGCAACTGAGCGTCAGCGACAATGGTGGCGGCATCGCCGCAGAGCATCTGAACCAGGTATTCGATCCGTTCTTCACCACCAAACCGGTGGGCGACGGTCTGGGTCTGGGCCTGGCGGTATCCTTCGCGATCGTCCATGAGTCCGGTGGACGTTTGAGTGTGGAAAATGGCGAGACCGGTGCGGTGTTCACCCTGTCTGTGCCGATCGATCTGGAGGCACATATCTGATGCTCAACTCGGTAATGGTGGTTGATGACGAAAGCAGCATTCGCAGCGCAGTCGAGCAGTGGTTGAGCCTGTCGGGCTTTGAGGTGCAACTGTTCAGCCGCGCCGAAGAATGCCTCGCCGCACTGCCCGCGCACTTTCCCGGAGTGGTCCTCAGCGATGTGCGCATGCCCGGTCTCAGTGGTCTGGAACTGCTGGCCGAGGTGCAGCGCCGCGATGCCGACTTACCGGTGATTCTGCTCACCGGTCACGGCGATGTGCCGATGGCGGTCGAAGCGATGCGCGACGGCGCCTACGACTTTCTGGAAAAACCGTTCAGCCCGGAAACATTGCTCGGCAGCCTGCGCAGGGCCTTGGAAAAACGCAGGTTAATCCTGGAAAACCGTGCCCTGCACGAGCAGGCCGACAACCGCGCCAAACTCGATGCGACGTTACTCGGCGTGTCCCGTGGGTTGCAGACGTTACGCCGGCAGGTACTGGATCTGGCAGCGTTGCCGGTCAACGTGTTGATTCGCGGCGAAACCGGCAGCGGCAAAGAGTTGGTGGCGCGTTGTCTGCACGATTTCGGCCCGCGTGCGGACAAGCCTTTTGTGGCGCTGAACTGCGCAGCGATTCCTGAACAGCTGTTCGAAGCCGAACTGTTCGGCCATGAGAGCGGCGCGTTTACCGGGGCGTCCGGCAAGCGCATCGGCAAACTCGAATACGCCGATGGCGGCACGCTGTTTCTCGACGAAATCGAAAGCATGCCGCTGGCCCAGCAGGTGAAGTTGCTGCGAGTGTTGCAAGAGCAAAAGCTTGAACGACTGGGGTCGAACCAGAGTATCCGCGTGGATTTACGGATCGTCGCGGCGACCAAACCCGACTTGCTCGATGAAGCCCGTGCCGGACGCTTTCGCGAAGACCTGGCGTATCGCCTGAACGTTGCCGAGCTGCGTCTGCCACCGTTGCGGGATCGCCGCGAAGACATTCCCTTACTGTTCGAGACCTTCGCACAAAATGCCGCTCTGCGTCTGGGCCGAACCTTTGCATCCTTGAGTGGTGCGCAGTTGAGTCATCTGCTCAGCCACGACTGGCCGGGCAACGTGCGCGAACTGGCCAACGTTGCTGAACGTCAGGTGCTGGGGCTGGATGAGCCGGCACCGGGAATTGATCCGGGGCAGTCGCTGGCAGCGCAGCAGGAGGCGTTTGAAGCGCAGTGCTTGCGCGCCGCGCTGACCCGGCACAAGGGCGATGTGAAAGCGGTGCTGGAAGAGCTGCAGCTGCCGCGCCGCACGTTCAATGAAAAGATGCAGCGGCATGGGCTGACTCGGGAGATGTTTGTTCAAGGCAGCTGAATTTTGCAGTGCCGGTTCGGGCCACTTCGCGAGCAAGCCCGCTCCCACAGTGGTCGGTAGTGTTCACACCTTCTGTGTTCAGCACAAAACCCTGTGCAAGCGTGGCTTGCCCGTGAAGAGGCCGGCACAGGCAATAAAGATCTACCCGCCTGAATGAGCAATTTTCCGCTCACCACCCACCAGCCATAAGCGGATTTCCGCTCAACAAACCCCGCTCCCCCCTCTAAACCGGCCCTCTCCCCGTTGGCACAGCTCCTGCTATAGCCCCAACAGGCTGCGTTTACACGCGCTCCACAAAAACAATTAAACGAAGGATCCTTCAATGGATAACTCCAACGCCCTGCCTCTTGGGTCGGCTGCCGTGCCGGTCAAAGAACGAACCACCGCCAGCCGGATCAAGTCGATCTTCAGCGGTTCCGTCGGCAACATGGTCGAGTGGTACGACTGGTACGTCTATGCCGCCTTCTCGCTGTACTTCGCCAAGACCTTTTTCCCCGCAGGCTCTTCCACCGCGCAACTGATGAACACCGCCGCGATCTTCGCCGTGGGCTTCCTGATGCGCCCGATCGGTGGCTGGCTGATGGGCCTGTACGCCGACAAAGTCGGGCGCAAGAAAGCCCTGATGGCCTCGGTTTACCTGATGTGCTTTGGCTCCTTGCTCATCGCCCTCAGCCCCAATTACGAAACCATTGGCATCGGTGCACCGATCCTGCTGGTGTTTGCCCGTCTGCTGCAGGGCCTGTCGGTCGGCGGTGAATACGGCACCTCGGCCACCTACCTGTCGGAGATGGCGACCAAGGAACGTCGCGGTTTCTTCTCCAGCTTCCAGTACGTGACCCTGATTTCCGGCCAGCTCATCGCGCTGGGCGTGTTGATCGTGCTGCAACAAACCCTGACCACCGAGCAGTTGTACGCGTGGGGCTGGCGTATTCCGTTCGCCATCGGCGCGCTGTGCGCAGTCGTTGCGCTGTACCTGCGTCGCGGCATGGAAGAAACCGAGTCGTTCACCAAAAAAGAAAAAGCCAAGGAAAGCGCCATGCGCACCTTGATGCGTCACCCCAAAGAACTGTTGACCGTGGTCGGCCTGACCATGGGCGGCACACTGGCGTTCTACACCTACACCACCTACATGCAGAAGTACCTGGTGAACACCGTCGGCATGAGCATCTCCGACTCGACCACCATTTCCGCGGCCACGCTGTTCCTGTTCATGTGCCTGCAACCGATCATCGGTGGCCTGTCGGACAAGATCGGTCGTCGTCCGATCCTGATCGCCTTCGGCGTGCTCGGTACGATCTTCACCGTGCCGATCCTGATGACCCTGCACACCATTCAAACCTGGTGGGGCGCGTTCTTCCTGATCATGGCGGCGCTGATCATCGTCAGCGGCTACACCTCGATCAACGCCGTGGTAAAAGCGGAATTGTTCCCGACTGAAATCCGTGCGCTGGGCGTCGGCCTGCCGTACGCACTGACCGTCTCGATCTTCGGCGGCACTGCCGAATACATCGCGCTGTGGTTCAAGAGCATTGGCATGGAAAGCGGTTACTACTGGTACGTGACCGCGTGCATCGCCGTGTCGCTATTGGTGTACATCACCATGAGAGACACCCAGAAGCATTCGCGGATCGTGACGGACTGATCGGGTTTCACAGCCACTGCAACGGTGGCTGTGCTGGCACCTTCGCTGGCAAGCCAGCCCACAGGGTTAGGTGGTGAACACAGCATTTGTGACCACCACCGACCACTGTGGGTGCTGGCTGCCAGCGATTGTCGCCACTCGGTATCAAGTCAACTCAGCGCTAGCGTCTTGTTTGCCATAACGCTTCTGCGCATAAGAAGCCCCCACAATCATCGCCAGCAGAATCCCTGCCAGCACCGCCGACGACCCAATGGTGCCGAAGTCCAGCCCACCCTTCTCATGAGACTTGGTCATCAAGTCGCCCAGCGTTGCGCCAAACGGCCGCGTCAATACGAACGCCACCCAGAACAACAACACCGTCGAAATCTTCGTGAAGTACTTGAGCAGCACCACCACAGCAATCGTCGAGCCGATCAGCAATGCGCCACCGGCAAAACCAAGCCCCGAATCGTCGGCCAGGTAATCCCCCAGCGCGGTGCCCAGGGTGTTGGAAAACAGAATCGCCATCCAATAGAACATCTCGCCACGGAAGGTCTGCACCTTGCTGACATTGAGCGAGTCACCGCTCAGTCGCCACGCCGAGAAGATCGCCAACAGAATCGCGATCAGGATCATCGAACCGGTGGCGTAACCCAAATCCAGCGTGCGGTCCATGAAGTCGGACATGGTGGTGCCGGCGGTGCTGGTGGACAAAATCACGATCCAGTACAGCAGCGGCTTGTAGGTCTTGGCCATCAATTGCGTGATCAGCGTCAGGACGAACACGCTGATCAGAATCAACGAGCTGATCGCGTAGCCGACATTGAGGGTCATCGACAGCAGATCCCCCGCGGTTTCCCCCAGGGTCGTCGCGCAGATTTTCATGACCCAGAAAGCCAGGGTGATTTGAGGCAGTTTATTCATCGCGGGTAACGCTCCAATGTGTGACGGCCGGTTCTTGGTTTTCTGGCCGTGGGCAGACTCGCGTTGCAGCGGTGAAAAAGCGGTCGGTAAATCATGAAAAATCTGTCACAAACGGCAAAACAGCGATTAATCGCTGATTAATCCTGGCGCTGCATCCTGCTGCTACCTGATCGATGACCCGCGCGACGTTTGCTTCAACGACGTAAGCGATTTAAAAGCGCCGCCCTTAACATCAAGTTAATCGATTGTTTTTAGCATTATTTTGCGCTTTTTAATCAATTTTATTGGCGTAACATTCAACCCATGCAAGACACACCCCCAACGAATCTGGAGTAACGAACATGAAAACCAAACTGATCCTCGCCCTGACCCTGTCCGTACTGGCCGCCAACACCTTTGCAGCCGACGGTTTTGATCGCGCCGGCTCGGCCATTGCCGCCGACGGTTACGTCCGCACCGGTTCCGTCACCGTCGCTCAAGACGGCTACGACCGCACCGGCTCCGCCACCGTCGCTCAAGACGGCTACGACCGCACCGGCTCCGCCACCGTCGCCCAAGACGGCTACGACCGCACCGGCTCCGCCACCGTCGCTCAAGACGGCTACGACCGCACCGGCTCCGCCACCGTCGCCCAAGACGGCTACGACCGCACCGGTTCCGCCACCGTCGCCCAAGACGGCTACGACCGCACCGGCTCCGCCACCGTCGCCCAAGACGGCTACGACCGCACCCAATCCGCTTCGATCAGCTGATAATTCATTAACCAGCGCACAGCCCGGCTTCGGCCGGGCTTAGTCATTTCTGGGGCAAACAAAATATAAGGTTCCACACAAAAAACCTGTGGGAGCGGGCTTGCTCGCGAAGGCGTCCGTTCAGTCAATACTGATGGCAACTGACACGACCTCTTCGCAAACAAGCCCACTCCACAAGATTTGCATTTGTCTGGAAATTGCATCACCCGGCTTGCACTATTGCCCCTACCCAATGCACTCCAGGATCCCAAGCCATGCCCGATGACATCCATTTCTACGAACCCGCCCACGGCCACGGCCTGCCCCACGATCCGTTCAATGCCATCGTCGGTCCGCGCCCTATCGGCTGGATTTCTTCGCAGGATGCCAACGGCCAGTTGAATCTGGCGCCCTACAGCTTCTTCAACGCCTTCAACTACATTCCGCCAATCATTGGTTTCTCCAGCGTCGGACGCAAAGACAGCCTGAACAACATCGAACAGACTGGCGAATTCGTCTGGAACCTCGCCACCCGCCCGCTGGCCGAGCAGATGAACCAGAGCTGCGCGATGGTTGCGCCTGAGGTCAACGAGTTTGAATTGGCAGGCCTGACGACAGTCGCGTCAAAGGTGATTTCCGTGCCACGCGTCGCCGAAAGCCCGGTGTCCTTCGAGTGCAAGGTCACGCAGATCATTCAGTTGCAACGTGCCGATGGCGAGACAGTGCCGAGCTGGCTGATTCTGGGCGAAGTGGTCGCCGTGCATATCGCCAAGTGGCTGTTGAAGGATGGGATCTACGACACCGCCGCGGCAGAACCGATTCTGCGCGGCGGCGGGCCGGCGGATTATTTCCAGCTGGGGCCTGAAGCCCTGTTCAAGATGTGGCGACCGGGGGCGGCCAAGTAACGGATTACCAGATCAGCTCGGCGTCTTCAGTGACGCCCTTGAGGCGATCCAGCTCATTGATGGCGGCGTCATCGGCGGCGATGGCGCCGGGGAACACCTGATCAGCCAGCAATTTGTGAAAGCGCGGTGCACCGCCATCCACCAGGGCCTTGACCGCGATTGCCGCGTAATAACCCTTGTTGCCACCCAGTTCGACGGGGACGACTGCGGATACTGCTTCGAAGTGTTCGAACTCTTTACGTGCCATGTCGCAAGTCCTGGCTCAGTCAATTAAGCCGGACATTAAACCCTCAACCGGCGAGTTTGTGTACCGGTGCCGAACACTGGCCAAGGGCCTGGGCTGCCGAGACATCCTTGAAGGTGTGGAAATCCAGACTGTTGACCACCAGCTCCTGCACCAACTCGGCGAAGATTTCCATCGACGGGCTGCTGAAATACGCGGTCATCATCTGCTGATTGCTCCAGAAACCGCAGACCAGCCACAACTCGGGATCACACTGCGAATGCTGCAAGGCAAAGCTCAGGCAACCGGGCGCGGCGCGGGACGGTTCGATCAATGCGCTCAGGCGCACACCGAGTTCCGCCGAGCGTCCGGCGCGCGCTCGAACGAAGGCCATATGACTGACGGGAATCTGCTTGGACATGTTCAACCCTCCCAGGGAGTCGCGTGGCAGCCGGGGACGGGCTGCGACAGGATCCAAGATTATGGGTCGAGCGCCAGAGGCCGTTAGTCGATTCCTGCCGTCGCGTTGCACAATCCTGCGAGACTGCGCGTTGTCGCTGCAACAGTCTGCAAAACCTCGTCACATGGCTGTCACATGCGTTTCAAGCAAGTTCCACGCTGTGCGTCCCGCTATGGCTGGGAACATGAGCAACACCGTGCAGAATCAGGCAAGCATTTCGCAGAATGTGTCTACCGTTCACACTTGCACAAACATATGCTCTGCTCCATTCCACATCCCTTGCCGAGGATGCCGTGCATGACGTCATTCGATCCGATTCAAGCCCCACTCGACGCCGACATGGAAAAGCAACGCGCTGAACTGGCGGCGATCATTCGCCGCAACACCACCGACGATGGCAGTTACGCCACGGCCATCGGCTCGCTGTTCATGTCGCGCCACACAAAGTCCCATGACTTCGCACCGGTGCTGGCACAACCCGCCCTGTGCATCATGGCTCAGGGTCGTAAAGAAGTGCGACTGGTCGACGAGTTCTTCAATTACGATCCGCTGAATTATCTGGTGGTCTCGGTCTCGATGCCGTTGAGCGGGCGCGTGGTCAACGTGTCGCCGCAAGATCCGATCCTCGCCGTGCGCCTGGACATCGACCCGGCTGAGATCACCGCACTGATCGCCGACGCCGGACCGCTCGGTGTGCCGACCCGGCCGACCGGACGCGGCTTGTACGTTGAAAAAATCGACAGCGCGATGCTCGACGCGGTGCTGCGTCTGGCCCGATTGCTGGATGCGCCAAAAGACATCGCCATGCTCGCGCCGCTGATCCGTCGAGAGATTCTCTATCGCCTGCTGCGCAGCCCGCAGGGCCATCGACTGTATGAAATCGCGATTGCCAACAGTCAGAGCCACCGCATCAGCCAGACCATCAAATGGCTTAACGGCAACTTCGAGCAACCGCTGCGCATTGATGATCTGGCCAAGGCAGTGAACCTCAGCGTGTCGACGCTGCACCATCGTTTCAAAGCGATGACGGCGATGAGCCCGTTGCAGTATCAGAAGCAATTGCGCCTGCAAGAGGCGCGGCGTCTGATGCTGGCCGAAGGGCTGGAAGCGTCGGCGGCAGGGTATCGGGTGGGGTATGAAAGCCCGTCGCAGTTCAGCCGTGAGTACAGCCGCTTGTTCGGCGCGCCGCCGTTGCGGGATCTGGCGCGGTTGCGTCTGTCCGTCTGATCCAGAGTTTTTACTGTGTTCGCTGCCCTCATCGCCAGCAGGCTGGCTCCCACAGTGGTGGTGTCCACAACATCTGTGTTCACTACGAACTCCTGTGGGAGCTAGCCTGCTAGCGATGGCGTCAGTCCGGGCCACTCAATTTCAGAGCGCCCGGATCACATGCTTGATCTCCTGAAACGCCGCCAGGCCCCACGGCCCCAATTCGCGGCCGATGCTGCTCTGTTTGTAACCGCCCCACGCCGTCTGCGGGAAGATCACCTGCGGCGCGTTGAGCCAAACGAGCCCCGCTTGCAGGGCGTTGGCGACCCGGTCGGCGGTCTCGGCTTGACGCGTCACCACACTGGCGACCAGACCGAATGGACTGTCGTTAGCCAAGGCGATCGCCTCGGCCTCACTGCTGAAACGGCGCACGCACAGCACCGGGCCGAAAATCTCTTCACACCACAACGCACTGTCGAGGGGCACGTCGGTGAATACGGTCGGCTGCAAAAAATAGCCGCGCGGCAGATCCGCCGGACGATGGCCGCCGCAGATCAGCTTCGCCCCGGCACTCAACCCACGGTCGATGTGACCGAGCACACGCTGGTACTGCGCCTGATTGACCAGTGCGCCCATTTCCACGTCCGGGTCGAACGGCTCAGCCACGCGGATTTTTTCCGCGCGCGCCTTCAGGCGCACGAGAAAATCATCTGCCAATTCATCGGCGACCAACACCCGGCTGGTGGCCGAGCACATCTGCCCGGCGTTGAAGAAACCGCCGCCACAGGCCAGTTCGACAGCCAAATCAAGATCAGCATCTTCGAGCACCAGCAGCGAAGATTTACCGCCCAGCTCCAGGCTAACGCCCTTCACGCTTTCGGCGGCGCGCTGCATCACTTGCACACCGACAGCGTTGCTACCGGTGAAGGAAATCTTGGCGATACGCGGATCCGCCGACAGCGGCGCCCCCACGGCCATACCGGTACCGCAGACCACGTTGAAGACGCCTTTGGGCAGGCCCGATTCAGCGATGATTGCCGCCAGTTCCAGCTCCGGCAACGGCGTGACTTCCGACGGTTTGAGCACCACACAGCAACCGGCGGCCAGGGCCGGCGCAAGTTTCCAGGCAGTGGTGACCATCGGAAAATTCCACGGCACGATCAGCCCGACCACACCGCACGGTTCGCGGCGTAGACGTGCGCTGAAATCATCGCTGGGCAGCGGCACATCAGTGTCTTGTTTCGCGTCGAGGCCCTCGGCCAGTTCCGCGTAATACTCGAAGGTGGCGATCACGTCGTCGACATCGATGCCCGCTTCGAATTGCGGTTTGCCGTTGTTGCTCGATTGCAACTTCATCAAGTCCTCGCGACCATTGCGCACGCCGTTGGCGATGTTGCGCAGGATCACGCCGCGTTCGGCGCCCGTGGTGGTCGACCAATTCTTGAAGGCTTCGGCGGCCACGGTCACCGCGTGATCGACGGCCCGCTCATCACCGCCATTGACCGTGGTCAGCAGCGCTTCGGTGGCCGGGTTGATCACGCGCAAATGCTCGCGACCGGCTGACCATTGGCCGCCGATGTAGAGGCCGTCGAGTGTGGTTGGAAAACTCATCATTTGGCCACCGCCTGCATCCATTGATGCTGGTCGATTTCGATCACGCTCGGCCCCTGACGATCCGTCGCGGCGCGCAGCGCACCACGCAATTGCTCAACCGAGCTGATCGCCTCGGCTGCACAGCCCAACGCCTTGGCCACACCAATGAAGTCCGGGGTGTAGATATCGACGCCGACCGGCTCGATGGCGCGGTTGACCATGTATTTTTTGATCTCTTCGTAACCCTGGTTATTCCACAGCAGGACGATCACTGGCGTGCGCGCTTCGACGGCGCTGGCCAGTTCCGGCAGGGTAAATTGCAAACCGCCGTCGCCGATCAGGCACACCACTGGCGGGCGCGCACCTTTGTCGCAGTGACCGCCAAGCCATGCACCGATGGCCGCCGGCAAGGCGTAACCGAGGGTACCGTAACCGGTCGACGAGTTGAACCAGCGGCGCGGACGCTCCGGATTGAAGGTCAGGTTGCCGGTGTACACCGGTTGCGTGGAGTCGCCGACGAACACCGCGTCCGGCAATTCGTACAGGACGGTTTCGAGGAAACGCGTCTGAGCCTGGGTCGGTGCATCCCAAGTGGCGGCCAGTTCTTCGCGCAGACGTGCCGCACGCATCTGGCCCCAATCGTTGCGGCGCTCGGCCAATGGTTTGTGCGACAACGCGCTGAGCAGTGCTTGTGCCGCGTTGCGCGAATCGGCGACCAACGCGACATGTGGCGGGTAGTTGCGCACCGTCTGATCGGCATCGATATCAATGCGCAGCAGCTTGCCGGGAATATCAAACCCGCCGGCGAACGTGACGTCGTAATCGGTCTCGGCCAGTTCGGTGCCGATCGCCAGCACCACATCGGCATCGGCGACCAGTGCGCGAGTGGCAACCAGGCTTTGCGTCGAGCCAATCAACAGCGGATGACTGGACGCCAGCATGCCTTTGGCGTTGATGGTCAGCGCCACTGGCGCGTCGAGCAACTCGGCCAGTTCGGTGAGTTCAGCGGCAGCATCAATGGCACCGCCTCCAGCGAGAATCAATGGACGCTGGGCGCCGGCCAGCAGTTCGGTCATGCGGCTCACGGCGGCCGGCGCAGCACCGGCACGGTCGACATTGACCGGGACGCTGGCGAGCAAGTCATCGGCCTCCTCGACGAGCACATCCAACGGGATTTCGATATGCACCGGACGCGGTCGCCCGGCCTGAAACAGCGCAAAGGCGCGCGCCAGCACCACCGGCAACTCAGCGGCCGACATCAGCGTGTGGGAGAACGCCGCAACGCCGCCGACCAATGCGCTCTGGTTCGGCAATTCATGAAGCTTGCCACGCCCGCCCCCCAACTGACTGCGCGACTGCACGCTGGAGATCACCAGCATCGGAATCGAATCGGCGTAAGCCTGGCCCATCGCCGTAGTGATGTTGGTCATGCCGGGGCCGGTGATGATGAAGCACACACCCGGTTTACCGCTGGTGCGGGCGTAGCCGTCGGCCATGAACCCGGCGCCCTGCTCATGCCGAGGGGTGACGTGGTTGATGCTCGAACGGGCCAGCCCGCGATACAGCTCCACGGTGTGTACCCCGGGAATGCCAAACACCTGCTCGACCCCGTAACCTTCGAGTAACTTGACCAGTACTTCGCCACACGTCGCCATGTCGATTGCCCTTTATATTCAGTTGAAACACAGGGCCCTGGGTGGGAGCGGGCCGTGGAATGGGCTCATTGAACGGGCGGCAGGTAGCGGCAACAATCGATTAAAAGTCATACTAGCCATGTCCTCACGTCATACCTTGGATCCCAATGAAGCGATTGCCCCCCCTGCCCGCCCTGCACACCTTTCTGATCACTGCGCAGTGCTGCAACTTCACCCGGGCGGCCGAGCAGTTGCACATCACCCAAGGAGCGGTGAGCCGACAGATCGCCGGGCTTGAGGATCATCTGGGTTATGAGTTGTTCATTCGTCAGGCCCGTGGCCTGGCGCTGACGAGTGAAGGTCGTGAATGGCTGCCACGGGTGGAGAAAATCTTCACTCTGATCAGCGAAGGTACCGAGCAGATCGGGCTCAAGCGCCAAACCCTGCAAATCAAAGCGCCAAGTTGCGTGATGCGCTGGCTGGTACCGCGTCTGTTGCAATGGCAGAGGGAACGCCCGGACGTGCCGGTCAAACTGACCACCACACTGGCCCACGGCGTTGACTTCCAGCGCGAGCCATTCGATGCGGCGGTGATTTATGGAGCGCCGCCGGACAACTCCACCACAGCTCTGCATCTGTTTGATGAGCAACTGACACCGGTCTGTTCGCCCGCATTGTTGAAAGGCCCTCCGGCGTTATCCGCCCCGTCCGATCTGCAACATCATCTGCTGCTGCATCCGACCCCCGACACTCAGGACTGGACGGTGTGGCTGACGGCCGCCCATCTGCAATTGAGCAATGAGTACATGGGCCAGCATTTCGAGACGCTGGATCAGGCAATGTCGATGGCGTCCCACGGGACGGGTGTGGCGATCGGGGATTGGTCGCTGATCGGCGATGACTTGCGTGCCGGACGACTGGTGATGCCGTTCGAGCTGAAGGTGAAGACGGGGTTGGCGTATTACGTGGTGTTGCCGCAAGGCGGGGAGCCATCACCGAAGCTGGAAGAACTGATGATCTGGCTAGTGGAGCAGGCCCACACCCGCTGAACACCCTAATCGAATGTGGGCGCGGGCTTGCTCGCGAAAGCGGTGTATCCGTCACCCAACATGTTGACTGATACTCCCTCTTCGCGAGCAAGCCCGCTCTCACATTTGTTCTGCGCTGTTGCTTAGTAACCGACCGTAAACCGCTGACGCGAATGCTTCGGCGCCTCAACTTCGTCGATCAGCGCAATCGCGTAATCGGCAAACGTGATCCAGCTACGACCTTCGGCACTTACCAGCAAGTGATCCTTGCCGACTCGAAATGTGCCCGTGCGCTCACCTTCGACAAACTCCGCCGACGGCGACAGGAACGTCCAGTCCAGTTCCATCTCCTGACGCAGCGCATCCAGAAACTCGGCACCGGCGCTGGCTTCGACTTTGTACTCTGCCGGAAAACCAGCGCTGTCGATCACCCGCGTGTCGTCCGGCAGCAATAGCGAACCGGCACCGCCAACCACCAGCAGACGCTTCGCCCCCGCCTGCTTCACCGGCCCGACAATCGCGCTGGCCGGCACCGTGGTGAAGTGCGCGGCGGTGATGACCACGTCGTGACCGGCAACGGCATCTTGCAGCGCCGCCGAATCCAGCACATCGACATTCTTGCTGGCCACACCGGCACGGGCGCCGATCTTCGAGGTATCGCGAGCGATGGCGGTGACGCTGTGGCCGCGGCGCAGGGCTTCTTCCAGCAATTGGCTACCGGCACGACCGGTGGCACCAATGATTGCGATCTTGCTCATGACATTCTCCAGTTGGCTTGAGAGTGCTGCGTTTTCAGCGTTGGGTTACCACTGCATCTCGCCCTTGGCGACTTTGGCGCTCAGCTCCAGTGAGCTTTCTTCACCCAGTTTCGGGTAGCGCTTTTTCATCGCGGCGATCAATGCGGTGGAGTCTTTGGCCTTGGCGGTTTCTGTGTCGAAAGCCTTAATGTAGTCGGCGGTGAATTTCACGCTGGCCAACGAACGGCTGCTGTCACCGAGGTAGTGACCCGGCACTACGATTTTCGGCTTCAGGGTTTGAATCGAATGCAGGGTCTGGAGCCAGTCGGCGTGGGATTGCGCGGTCTGGGTATCGGCCATCCAGACGTGGATATTCTCGGCGACAACCACACCACCAACCACAGCCTTGAGCGACGGAATCCACACAAAGCTGCGATCCGGTTGCTTGCCGTCCAGCCCGATCACCTGCAATTTCTGCCCTTCCAGCATCAGGCTGTCGCCCTTGAGCACGCCCGGCACAATGGTTTTAGCCGGTACGTCGGCGCCCATTTTCGGCCCCCAGAACGCGAGTTTGCCGGCGACGGTTTGATTGATGTGATCGACAGTCGGCTGCGAAGCCAGCACCTTGGCGTCAGGAAAGGCTTTGGTCAGGGTATCGAGGCCGAAGTAGTAATCCGGATCACCGTGGCTGATGTAAATGGTGGTGAGTTTTTTACCGCTGGCGCGGATCTTTTCGACGACTTGCTCGGCCTGGGATTTACCAAACTGCGCGTCGACCAGGATCGCGTCCTTTTCGCCACTGACCAGTACCGAAGTCACCGGGAAAATGGCTTGAGTGCCAGGATTGTAGACATCGAGGGTCAGGTTGGCAGCAGCGGCATGCGCGGCGAAACCGAGGGTGGCAGTGGCAAGCAAAACGCGTTTGAGAGTGGTGAAGCCGATCATCTGTTGCTCCGGTGTCCGAATGCCGTGTCTGGCGATGGGACAGAGCTTAGTTGCCTGAGTCAGTACAAAAAATGCGATGCTTGGACATAGTTTGTTTCTGAAAGCGGGCAAATCATGGATCGTCTCCAAGCAATGAGGGTGTTCGTCACGGTGGTGGATCTGGGCAGCCAGTCAGCGGCGGCCGATCATCTGGACCTTTCACGCCCGGTGGTTTCGCGTTATCTGGCGGAACTGGAGGACTGGGTCGGCGCACGTCTGATGCACCGCACCACGCGCAAGTTGAGCCTGACCGCCGCCGGCAGTGAAATCCTGCCGCGCTGCCGGCAGATGATCGAGCTGTCGACCGATATGCAGGCCGCTGTCAGCGAGCCCCACGATGCACCCCGCGGGTTGCTGCGGATCAGCGTCAGCACCTCGTTCGGCCAGGCACAACTGGCCGACGCGATGGCCGCCTACGTCAAGCGCTACCCCGGCGTCAGCATCGATATGCAGATGCTCGACCGCACGGTGAATCTGGTGGATGAGCGTATCGATCTGGCGATCCGCACCAGCAATGATCTGGACCCGAACCTGATCGCCCGACGCCTGACCGTTTGCCGTTCGGTGGTCTGCGCAGCTCCCGCGTACCTTCAGGAACATCCGGCGCCGCAACGGGTGGAAGAACTGAATCAACACAACTGCCTGACCCACTCGTATTTCGGCAAGAGCCTGTGGCATTTCCAAGAGGATGGCGAACCGGTTTCGGTGCCGGTACAGGGCAGCATCAGCGCCAACGAGGCCAGCACATTATTGCGCGCGACGCTGGCCGGCGCGGGGGTCGCGATGCTGCCGACCTATCAGGCTGGGGTGCATATTCATGCGGGAGAGTTGATTCGCTTGTTGCCCCACGCCGAACCGCGGCAGATGAACATCTACGCGGTCTATGCCTCGCGCAAACACATGCCGGCGGCGCTGCGCAGCATGCTGGATTTTCTGGTACTCAGATTCCCCGAAAACCCGGCGTGGGATATCGACCTGTAACCCCGGTCATAACGGCTCTGAATGTCACGATAGATGCGCAAACGCTGGGGCTGGCAAGTCCCCACCGCTGACCTATGCTCAAAGTAATACCCAAGGGTATTCGGTCAGAGGTCGGACACCATGAACATCAAAACAAGAAGATACCTCGCAATTTTCATCACCTGCGCCGCCACACTGGCGTTGTACGGCACTGCAGCCTGGCGGGTCGAGCAACTGCGACAACTGCCTCGGGAATACGCCAGTTGCAACGTGGAGCACTGCATTCCGCACAATGCCACGCTGAGTGCGTTGCGTTGATGTAACAACGCGCAAACGCGGCCCGCTCCCACACAGGGATTGAGGTGTTTACAGGTTTACTGCTCGGCCTTCAGGCGGTCGCGGAAAGCCTTTGGCGAAATCCCCACCCGCCGCCGGAACAGGCGCGTGAAGTTGGTCGGATCGGAAAACCCCAACAACTCCGACATCTCGTAAATCGTCATGCTGGTGTACGTCAGCAAGCGCTTGGCTTCCAGTAACTGACGCTCGTGCATGATCTGCAACGCCGGCTGCCCCGCCAGTTCACGGCAAGTGCCGTTGAGGTGTGACACCGAGATCCCCAACCGATGCGCCAGGTCTTCGACCTTCACATGCTGGCGGTACGTTTCTTCCACCAATTGGATAAAACCGTTGAGGTATTCGCGCTGGCGCTGCGGCCGCTGGCTGGCGTTATGGCGCACGATCGCCTGACGACTGACCCAGACCATGATCACGCTGACCAGCGAATGCATGAGCATTTCCCGCGCCGGTTGGTGGCCGTTGTACTCGGCCTGCAACGCGGTAAACAGGCTGTTCAGATAATCGCCGTCCTTGCCCGCCGAATAGCTTTCAGCCAGGGCCAGGGCGTGTACCGAATCGCCCAGTTGCGCCTGCAAATGATGGATCAGCGGCGTGGCGAGGGTGACGATAAATCCTTCGACGTCCTCGGAAAAACGGAAGCCGTGCACCGACAGCGGTGGCAGCACCTGAATCGCGGGCGTGTGCAGTTGTGTGCGTTGACCTTCGATTTCAAGCTCTGCCTGACCTTTGAAGACGAAGAGCAATTGGCACAAATCGGCGTGGCGGTGGGGTTTGATTTCCCATTGATGTTCGCGACTGCGTGAGGAAATGGTTTCACAGTGCAGCAAGTCAGGGGTTGGCCAGTCCAGGCTTTCACCGTAGAGCTTGAACACCGGAATCGAAGGCAGCTCAGGCTTGTTCATCACTTCAATCCAGGCCTCGGGGTAGTGGGCGATAATCGCACCGATTGGCAGAATGTACAGGTATCGGCTCAGTTTTCACCTTCAATTGACAGACCCGCAAGGGAAAAATGCAAGCACTCGATCCATAAAAATCATTCAACGGCCTTGGCCGTGTGAAGCTTGCGAGTCATAAAAACAATGAAAACGCTGAAAACCCAAGTCGCCATCATCGGCGCAGGTCCATCCGGATTGCTCCTCGGCCAGTTGCTGCACAACGCTGGCATCGACACCCTCATCCTCGAACGCCAGACACCCGATTATGTCCTCGGCCGCATCCGCGCCGGTGTGCTTGAACAAGGCATGGTAGAGCTGTTGCGCCAGGCTGGCGTGAGTCAACGGATGGACGCCGAAGGTCTGGTTCACGGTGGTTTCGATCTGGCGCTGGACGGGCGCCAGGTGCACATCGACCTGCACGCGTTGACCGGTGGCAAAACCGTGATGATCTACGGCCAGACCGAAGTCACCCGTGACCTGATGGCCGCTCGTCGGGACGCGGGCGCACCGACGATTTATCAGGCGAGCAATGTCGTTCCTCACGGCATGAAAACCGACGAAGCCTTTGTCACCTTTGAAAAGGACGGCGAAACCTGGCGCGTCGATTGTGATTACATCGCCGGTTGCGACGGTTTCCACGGCGTCGCCCGGCAGTCGATTCCGGCTGACTGCCTGAAAGTCTTCGAACGGGTTTATCCGTTCGGCTGGCTGGGGATTCTGGCCGACACGCCGCCGGTGCATGAAGAACTGGTTTACGCCCGCCACGAACGCGGCTTCGCCCTGTGCAGCATGCGTTCAACGACGCGTACCCGTTATTACCTGCAAGTGCCGGCGGATGAAAACGTCGATGACTGGAGCGATCAGCGCTTCTGGGATGAACTGAAGTCCCGCCTGCCCATGGCGCTTGCAGAACAACTGGTCACTGGGCCGTCGATCGAGAAAAGCATCGCGCCGTTGCGCAGTTTTGTGGTCGAACCGATGCAACACGGACGGATGTTTCTGGTCGGCGATGCCGCGCACATCGTCCCGCCTACCGGCGCCAAGGGTTTGAATCTGGCGGCCAGCGATGTCAGCACACTGTTCAATATTCTGCAGAAGGTTTATCGCGAAGGACGCGTCGACCTGCTCGATAAATATTCCGAAATCTGCCTGCGTCGGGTGTGGAAAGCCGAGCGATTTTCCTGGTGGATGACGTCGATGCTGCATCGCTTCGACGATCACGATGATTTCAGCCAGCGCATCAGCGCCTCGGAACTGGACTACTTTGTCAGCTCGCAAGCGGGGCGAAAAACCATTGCAGAAAATTACGTCGGACTTCCTTACGAGGCTATCGAATAGCTTCCTACCGACTTAAACTGGCAAGCCTCCCCGCTTGCCAGGTCATTTGCGGGATTTTCACTGCCCGCAGGTGTTGTCCGTGCCCCATCTCAATCATCCTGAAACGCCCAAACCGGCCATTCGCAGCGTGCTGGTCGCGCTGATGATGGCGATCTTTCTTGGCGCACTGGATCAGACCATTGTCGCCGTGTCGATGCCGGCCATTTCCGCTCAATTCAAAGACGTCAACCTGTTGGCCTGGGTGATTTCCGGGTACATGGTGGCGATGACCGTGGCGGTGCCGATCTACGGCAAGCTCGGTGATTTGTACGGCCGGCGCAAACTGATGCTGTTCGGCATGGGCCTGTTCACCCTCGCCTCATTGTTTTGCGGCATGGCGCAAAGCATGGAGCAACTGGTGCTGGCGCGGATTCTCCAGGGCATCGGGGCCGGCGGGATGATTTCGGTCAGTCAGGCGATCATCGGCGACATCGTGCCGCCACGCGAACGCGGACGCTATCAGGGTTACTTCAGCAGCATGTACGCGGTGGCCAGCGTCGCCGGGCCGGTGTTGGGCGGCTACATGACCGAGTACCTGTCGTGGCGATGGGTGTTTCTGATCAACCTGCCGCTGGGCCTGGGCGCTTATTGGGTGGCGCGGCGTAACCTGCGCGGCCTGCCGATCCCGCAGCGCAAACCGATCATCGATTACCTCGGCACATTGCTGATGATCATCGGCCTGACCGCCCTGTTGCTCGGCATCACCCAGGTTGGTCAGGGTCATTCGTGGCGCAGCAGCGAAGTGCTTGGGCTGTTCGTTTGCGCGGTGCTGGTGCTGTCGCTGTTTGTCTGGCATGAACGCCGCGCGCGTGAGCCCTTGCTGCCGATGCACCTGTTCGCCAACCGCAACGCCCTGCTGTGCTGGTGCACGATTTTCTTCACCAGTTTCCAGGCGATTTCGCTGATTGTGCTGATGCCGCTGCGCTTTCAAAGCGTCACCGGCGCCGGGGCCGACAGCGCCGCGTTGCACTTGCTGCCATTGGCCATGGGCCTGCCGATCGGCGCCTACTTTGCTGGGCGTCGCACCTCAGTGACCGGGCGCTACAAGCCGCAGATTCTGACCGGCGCGATGTTGATGCCGATCTCGATCCTGGGCATGGCCTTCAGTCCGCCAGAGGCCACTTTGCTTAGCGGCTTGTTCATGTTGCTCAGCGGGATTGCCGGCGGCATGCAGTTCCCTACCTCCCTGGTCGGCACGCAGAACTCGGTGGCGCAACGCGACATTGGCGTGGCCACCAGCACCACCAACCTGTTCCGCTCGCTCGGCGGCGCGGTGGGCGTGGCGTTGATGTCGGCGCTGTTACTGGCATTTTTACAGGACTCCAGTTTCGCCCATCTGGCGAGCAGTTCGCTGATGAGCGAGGGGCATTCGGGCAATGTGTTGCTTGATGGTTTGAAAGCGGCGCCGGGTGATGCTCGGAACGCTTTGCGCGCGGAGCTTTCGGTGACCTTCCGGCATTTGCTGTGGGTCAGTGCGGCGGTGTCGGGGCTGGGGCTGACGGCGGCGATTGCGATGCCGAACAACTTGCTGCGCGGCAGAGAGCACGGCACCCAATAGCAGCCATACCAGAGAACCCTTTGGGAGCGGGCTTGCTCGCGAATGCGCAGTGTCAGTCGACAACAATGCTGGATGACACACCGCTTCGCGAGCAAGCCCGCTCCCACAGGATCTGGGTGATCAAGGGCTGTAGTAACCGACCGCTACCAGAAAATGGCCGACCTTCTTCAGGTAGGCGTGCTTGTCCTCGACCTTGCCGGTCACCGGGTTTTTCCAGCGGTATTCGTATTCGCCATCATCCTGTTTGGCAATCAGCGCCAGTATCGGCTCACCCACCGGTTTGCCTTCCGGGTCCTTGACCTTGCTGAAGTCGGTATTGATCAAGCGCAGATTGGTGCCATGGGCGACATAGCGCCGGGTATCGAGGTCGACGACAAACACATACAGGTCATCCTGCAAATAGCCGCCCTTGAGCGAGTTGATCGCCGTCAATGTGCCCTTCTCGTCTTTGCCCAGATCGGTAGCAGCCTTGTTCAGCAACGCCATCGCCTGCTCCGACGACGCCCGCGGCAGGTAATAACCGACCGCCAGAATCCGTTGGCCGATGCGCTGGTAAAACACATGCTTGCGCTCGACCTTGCCATCCGACCAATTCTGCCAACGGTACTCGGCTTGCTGGATGCCGTTGCCCTCCGGCACTTTCAAGGCATTTTTGAAGGCTTTCTGCAGGTCAGGCCCGAGCACCTCGCTCACATCACGGCCGATCAACGCCGACGAGGGCCCGCCGCTGGCGAGCATGACGCCCTTGGTGTCGAGCACAAACACATAGCGATCCTTGTCGACAAACTCGCCCTGGCGACTGAACGCGGCGAACGCCTTGTCGCCGTTGTCGTGGTAGTAGGCCAGTGCTTTTTCCAGCAAGGCGATGGCGGCCTGGCTGTCATCCTTGGCAGTGGTCGCGGCGTTGGCCTGGCCGAATCCGGCCAAGAGCATCACGCCGAGCCAGGCCACTTTATGCAAAAAACCCATAGCGCATCCCTCGTTCTTGTTGGTGTTTCAAGAGCGTAGACGGCTTGGGATGATGTAGGGATATTCAGAAGGTTTCTGGAGATTACACCGTGTTGTGGCGAGGGAACGTGCCCACTCGCCACACGTTTGATCAGGCTTTAAGGCCGGGCATTGATCTGCTGCTGCAAGTTCTGGATCTGCGCCTGAAGCGTGTTGATGTTGCGGGTCATCTGGCGACGGAACGCATCGAACTCGGCGGTATTGGCGGCACTTTGCGGTGCTGCCGGGCGGTTCTCCTGTTCGCTTTTGAGGACCACGATTTCCTGCTCCAGACGATCAATCGCCGCGCTCGGATTGCCCTGTTTCTTCAGTGCGGCGATGTCCGCGCCGAGGCTCTTGAACTGCGCATCGAAACCCTTGAGCTGGGCGTCGACCTTGCTGGTATCGGCCGGGGCGTTTTTCAGCGTGGTCAGCTCTGCGCTCAGGGCTTTGACCTGCGCCTGTAACTGGCTGTTGGCGTTTTGTTGCTCGGTGGTCTGGGCGCTCATCTGCGCCAGACGCTTGTCCAGCTCACTGGTCTGGCCGGCAACGCCCTGCTGCTGTTTGCTCTGATCGAGCAACTTGCCTTCCAGTTGCTTGATCTGCAACTTCAACGCTTCGCTGTCGCTGGTGACGTTGGATTGACTGGCGACGACCTTGCCGGAAATATCTTGCAGGCGCCCCGCGGCTTCTTCGCTGATGCGCGCGAAGCTTTCCTGGGTTGCGACCAGTTGCTGCTCCATCAGCGAGATCTGCTGAAAGCTCCACCAGGCAAGGCCGATGAAGGCGAAAAACAATGCGCCAACCAGCGCCCACAAAGGCCCGGTGCTCGCCGCTTTGACCCTGACCACGGGCGGCGTGCGCGAGTGCACGGAGGTGCGGGCGGTGGTCGGAATGTCATCGTCGTCGAAAGTGTCGGCACGCAGGCTCGGTACATCATCGAAATCGTCGTGGGCATCATTACGCATGGACATTGAGGCAACCTTTGTGAAACGCGGTGATGGCAGATTGGGGCGAAGTATAAACCCCACAGCCGCAGGGATTGACCCTCAACCTGTAGTGCGGTTCATTGCCGGTCGGCCGATTCGTTTCAACGAATGTCCTGAGCTTTCCACCAACCGCAGAACTCGTCGAGGGCGGTCCACAGACTGACTTTCGGATCGTAGTCCAGATAATGCCGGGCGCGACTGATGTCGAGGGTGAAATTTTTGTTCATCACTTGCATCCCCAGCCGCGACAGCGTCGGCTCCGGACGTCCCGGCCAGAGCTTGCACGCCCCTTCATTGAGCGCGGCCACGCTGTAGGCCAGACCGTAGGAGCGATACCGGGTGACCTCTGGGATCTCCATTTTGCGCATCACGTAATTGACCACATCCCACAGCGGCACCGGCGTACCGTTGCTGATGTTGTAGGCCTTGCCCAGCGCGGAACCGGCGGCCAGCAAACTGCTGAGCATGGCTTCGTTGAGGTTTTGCACGCTGGTGAAATCGACCTTGTTCAGGCCATTGCCAATGATTGCCAGACGGCCCTTGCGCTGCATGTTCAACAGGCGCGGGAAGATGCTCATGTCGCCGGCACCGGTGACGAAGCGCGGGCGCAGGGCGATGGTTTCCAGACCGAATTCCTGCGCGCCGAAAACCTTTTGCTCGGCCAGATATTTGGTCGCCGCGTAGTGATGCTTGAAGCGCTTGGGCACTTGTTCTTCGGTCAGGTTCAGGTGGTCGCGGCCATCGAAGTAGATCGACGGTGACGACAAATGCACCAGCCGTCGAACCCGTCGCTTCAGGCAGGCCTCAACAACGTTTTCGGTGATCTGCACGTTACCTTGATGAAAATCCTGATAGCGACCCCACAGCCCGACGGCACCGGCGCAATGCACCACGGCCTCGACGTCGGTGCAGAGTTCGCGCACCAGATCCGGGTCAGTCAGATCGCCGGGGACAAACTCGGCGCCACGGCGTACCAGATGCTCGACGCTCTCGGCCCGGCGGCCGTTGACCCGCACATCCAGGCCCTGCTCCAGAGCGAAACGCGCAAAGCGTCCGCCAATGAAACCGCTTGCGCCGGTGACCAGAATTTTCATGTAAAGCTCCGCTGTCTTTCGATTTGCCTGATTCGTGTGTCTTGACGCTGGCTGTCAGTCCAACGGCACCAGCCATTGTGGCGAAGATCGCACCAATTGCTCGGTCAGCAAGCCCAGCAACTGACCGCCGTTGCGCCAATGATGCCAGTAGAGCGGCACGTCGATCGGTTTATCTGGCAACAGTTCGCGCAGTACACCGCGTTGCAATTGCTCACGCACTTGCAGTTCCGGCACCAGCCCCCAGCCCAGCCCGGCTTCAGTCAGGCGGATAAAACCTTCAGAGGATGGGCACAAATGGTGCTCGAAACCGCCGTCGACGCCGAGGGAAGCGAGGTAGCGATGCTGAAGGAAATCGTCCGGACCGAACACCAGCGCCGGGGTGCGCGGCAGTTGTTCGGCGCGCACGCCATCGGGGAAATGCCGGGCGATGAACGCCGGGCTGGCCAGCGCGCGATACCGCATGGCCCCGAGCAAGACGCTGCGGGCGCCGGCCACCGGCCGCTCGCTGGCGCAAACACACGCCGCCACTTCACCGGCGCGCATGCGTTTGAGGCCGACGGTCTGATCCTCCACCACCAGATCCAGCAACAAATGCTGTTCAGCACAGAAATCACCCACGGCGTCCGCCCACCAGGTGGCGAGGCTGTCGGCATTGATCGCAATGCGCAGACGCTCGGGTAGACCTTCTTCGTCCAACGCCGGCACGAGGGTCTGCAAATCACGTTCAAGCAAACGTACCTGTTGCACATGGTTGAGCAGGCGCCGGCCAATCTCGGTCGGCGACGGCGGCGTACCACGCACCAGCACGGGTTGGCCGACCCGCGCCTCAAGGAGTTTGATCCGCTGCGAGACCGCCGATTGCGACAGGCCCAACACCTGCGCCGCGCGCTCGAATCCGGCTTGCTCGACCACGGCGGCCAAGGCAGAGAGCAATTTGTAATCGAACATCACTTTTCCTAATGAGCGATCAGTATTATTGGTTTTTCTTATAACGCGTCCGACTGGAGAATAGCCAGCAAGCACTCTCTCTCAAGGACCTTTCCATGGCTGGCGAAACCTCACTCTCGACTCTGCTGCGCAGCATGAGCCCGCAGCTCAACGCCGGCGACTATGTGTTTTGCACCTTGCCCGACGGGCATCTGCCAAATGGCCTGGAGATTGTCGGCTGCTTTCGTGAACAAGAAGGCCTGACCGTGATTGTGCATCGCTCACTGGCCGAGCGGGCCGGCTTCAGTTTCGATTACGTGGCCGCGTGGATCACCCTTAACGTGCATTCGGCGCTGGAAGCCGTCGGCCTCACTGCCGCATTCGCCACCGCACTGGGCAAGGCCGGGATCAGTTGCAACGTGATCGCCGGTTACTACCACGATCACCTGTTTGTCGGTCAGGCCGACGCCGAACGCGCCATGCAAGTGCTGCGCGATCTCGCAGCCAACGCGGAGTGAATCTTATGTGGCAAAGCTATGTGAACGGTTTGCTGGTGGCGTTGGGGCTGATCATGGCGATCGGCACCCAGAATGCTTTTGTACTGGCACAAAGTCTGCGTCGTGAGCATCACTTGCCGGTCGCCGCGCTATGCGTTGCGTGCGACGCGCTGCTGGTGGCCGCTGGGGTGTTCGGCCTTGCCACCGTACTGGCACAGAACCCGACATTGCTGGCGGTGGCGCGCTGGGGTGGCGCGGTGTTCCTGATCTGGTACGGCAGCCAGGCGCTGCGCCGGGCGTTCTCGAAACAGAGCCTGAATCAAGGCGAAAACCAGACCGTGCGCTCGCTGCGGGCAGTGATGCTCAGCGCCTTGGCAGTGACCTTGCTCAACCCGCACGTTTATCTGGATACCGTGTTGTTGATCGGCTCTCTTGGCGCGCAACAATCGGTGCCGGGCGCTTATGTGGTGGGCGCAGCCAGTGCGTCGTTGCTGTGGTTTTTCACGCTGGCGCTGGGTGCGGCGTGGCTCGCGCCGTGGCTGGCTCGGCCGAGTACGTGGCGGATCCTCGATCTGCTGGTGGCGGTGATGATGTTCGCGGTGGCAGGACAATTGATACTCGCTCCGTGATTTATTCCAAAAGGCTCTGGAACCTCTATCCCACACAGTTGTTGCGTGGTTAAGCCGCAACCCCGGTGCTATGATCCGAACCCTGCGCCGCAAAGAGTAAAAACTCGTCGTCGCATTTCTGGCCGCCCGTGATCGGCCTTGCGCTCACCGCAACAGACCTGATTAGGAGAATCATCATGGCTTTCGAATTGCCGCCGACGAGTTTTTA